>DASSOW010000407.1:0-4506 GCA_035700175.1 Gemmatimonadales bacterium
ATGCCTCGGGGTTCAAGGTGCGTTCCGCAGACGGATGCGGATCTTGAGACTGTCCTGGTTCAGCTGCCGGGTGTCGTAACCCGACTTCGAAATGGCATTGGTGGTTTCGCCGTGCAGCACCGCTTCAATGACGCGGACCGATGACGGGGTCGTGGTGACCGTGCCGTTCGCCGTACGGAATCCGAACGTACTGTCACCTCCGGCAAGCGGGCCCAGCACCGGCTGCATGGTAGCGCCGTTGCTCGAGGCTCCCAGCCACCAGCGCCCGTCGGACGAGTAGATGCTGAGCGTCATGTCCTCGAAGGTCCGGACCGGCGCATCGTATTGCAGGTCGCTGGTCGGGACCGCCTTGCTGCCGGGCAGGTTCACGACGGTTGCCGCCGCGCCGTCCGGGCAGCTGCCGGAAGCCGTGCTCACGGTGGCGAACACGTCCCAGATATCATCGGCCGTGGTCGCAGGATCCCCCTCGAGGTAGATCACCAGGCTGTCATGGGGCGCTGACAGCAAGGTCAGGCCGTAGCTGTCCGTGTTGCGCAGCACCATCTGGTAGGCTGATGGCGCATTGCAGATGAAGCCGAGGCGCCGCATGGCACGGTAGGTAATGCTGGTCGGCGAAATCGAGACCAGGTCCGAGCCACTACCGTCGATGTTGATTTCCCGAAGCTCGGCCGGGAGCAGTCCGGCGCCGGCCCGCAGGTTTGACTGCATGCCGGACTTTTCCGCCTGGGCCTGGCTCACCTTCGAGGCGTTGGTCAGCGCGCTCACAAACGCGGCGCCCACTACGCCAAGAATGACCATGACGATGAGCAGTTCCACGAGGGTAAATCCGCGCTGATTGCGTGTCATGGGCATGGTCAGGGGCACCGGATCTGGGTGGTCATGGTGGCAGTGCGCGTGCCCTTGGCAATGGGGTATGTGACGGTCACGTTGAACTGCCGAAGATTGGTCGTTCCTGAGGGCGTGGTCACTGTCCAGGCCTCGCTCATGCCGCTGGGCCCGGTGGCCGTGCCACTGGTGCCGAGCGATGAACAGGAAGGCGTGCTCGACAGCGCCTGCTGCCGCAGGATCTCAAGACGCGTCTGGGCGAGCTGGGTCGCCTTGGTAGTCATGTTGCCACGGCCAATCATGCGCGTCACCAGCGCCGACGTGCTGATCAGTCCCAGCACGCCCACGCTCAGGATGACGATGGCCACCATGACCTCGATCAGGGTGAAGCCGCCGCGATTCTTCACTGGGTGACCCTCCCGAAACCCGAGACCGTCAGGCTGGACGACTTGCCCGATCGCGAAAAGGTGGCGGTGACGGTCGAGGATGAGGGCGCACCGATTCCCCGCGGGTCATAGCGCACCCACCAGGCCGATGGACTCATGCTGGCACCGTAATCGCCATTGAATGAGACCTTCGCAACCGTGTCATTCGTGGCGATGATCACCGCTGCCCCATCGCTGCCGTTGAACTGGGCTTCCGTGATCTGGTTGTTCTGGATGGCGGCGGCCCGCGCCTGTGCCAGCAGCGATACCGCTGCGGTGCGCGCCCCGCGCGCACCTGCCGACGCCGACCAGTCGTGCACCTTGGGCGTCGCCATCGCCAACATGATGCCCATGATGACAATCACGATCATCATTTCGATGAGGGTAAATCCATTTCGACGCATGCGCGTGCCCGCCGGATGAGGTGAAGCGCCGGAGCTACCATCCCCGGACTTCAGCACGCGTCATACCAAGGGGAGAGGCGTTGCGGGGTAACGACTTACGTGACGTGGTGCAATTCGGTGCGGTGCAAGAAACGGCAGTTTGTGCAAGACGGGCAAGACGGGCAAGACGGGCAAGACGGGCAAGACGGGCAAGACGGGCAGGAAAGCTGCTGGCTGCCGGCTGCCGACTGCCGGCCTGACGGATCAGTCCGACTTGTCCGCCCAGTCCGCCTCGTCGGCCCCGCCTGCCCATCCTGCCCATTCTGCCCCTACTCCAATTGGTACCTTCTCAACTTGTAGAACAGCGTCCTAAGGCTCACGCCCAGGAGCCGGGCGGCGTCGCGGCGGTTGCCGCCGGCTGCATCGAGGGCTCGGCGAATGCCCATCCGTTCCAGTTGCTCGACCTGCGGCTTGAGCTGGTAGGTCCCATTCAGGTGGGCGGCACCGTTGCCGTTGCCATTACCGTTGCCGTTGCCATCCGCGTGCGCATGACCGTGGCCGTTGCGTGAGCCGTTGCCATTGGCCGCATCGTGCAGCTGGAAGGCGTCGAGGTCCAGGCGGCCACCGGCGCTCAGTACTGCCGCTCGCTCCACCGCGTTGCGAAGCTCCCGCACGTTGCCCGGCCAGGGGTGTTCCGTCAGGGCGACCAGCGCGCCGGGCGTGATGCTGATGGAATGGCCCATCCGCTCCGCGGCCTGGCGGACGTAATGGGTGACGAGTGCCGCAATATCTTCCGGACGTTCACGCAGCGCCGGAATCCGGAGCTGCACCACATTGAGCCGATAGTAGAGATCCTCACGGAATTCGCCGCGCGCCACCATGGTGTCGAGTGGCTGGGCCGTCGCTGCAATCAGCCGAACGTCGACCGGGCGCGAGTCGCGCGACCCGAGGCGGCGAATCTCCCCATCTTCCAGCACACGCAGCAGCTTGGCCTGCAGCCCCTGGGGCATGTCGCCGATTTCATCGAGCAGCAGGGTGCCGCCGTGCGAAGCCTCGAACAGGCCGACCCGGTCCTGCGTCGCACCGGTAAACGCGCCCTTCATGTGCCCGAAGAGCTCGCTCTCCAGCAGCGATTCGGGAATGGCGGCGCAGTTGACCGCCGTAAACACTTCATCGCGCCGAGGGCTCATCCGATGGATGGCGCGGGCCAGGACTTCCTTGCCGGTGCCGCTTTCACCCGTGATCAGGACGGTGGTGCTATGCGCGGCGACCCGGGCAGCAAGCTCCAGCAGATTGCGCATGGCCTTGCTCTCGGCCACGACCTCCGAACGCACCGGCTCGGCGCCGATGGTGGCCCGGAGCGTTTCCACCTCGCGGAGGAGGCCTTCGCGTTCAGCCGCTTTCCGCACGGTGAGCAGCACCTCGTCAGGGCGGAACGGCTTGGTGAGGTAGTCGTAGGCGCCTTCACGCATGGCCTCGATGGCCGCATCCTCGCCGCCGAACGCACTCATCATGATGAGGATTGCGCTGCCGCCTTCCGCGCGGTATCGGCGCAGGAAGGTGAGGCCGTCCATGGCGGGCATTCGCACGTCGCAGAGGACCAGGTCGAACCGCTCGGCCAGCGCGCGCTCAAGGCCCTGGGCCGGCGCGGCTGCGGTCTCCACCTCGTAGCTGGCACCAGAGAGGAGCATGGCGAGCGACTGCCGGAGGCTCGTATCGTCGTCAACGATCAGGATGCGCATCGTTCCCATTCCATGTCTCGACTGGGGAGAAACACCTTGAAGGCCGCGCCCCCTTCACGGGCGCGATCTACCCACACCATCCCGCCGGCGTCATGCACCGTGCGTGCGACAATCGCGAGCCCGAGCCCGGTGCCCTTCCCCGGGTCCCGCGTGGTATAGAACGGGTCGAAGACCCGCTCCCGATCTGCGTCAGCGACGCCGGGCCCGTCATCGGCAACGATCAGCAGCGCGCCGTGCGCGCCATGCTCGGCTCGCACCGGCCGCGGCTCGACCGGTCGGATGCGGCGCACGCCGTCCGGGTCTTCCTGTCGAGCGACGATTCGGCGACCCGGCTCAAGGCTGTGCGGCGCGACGGAAATCACGAGCCGCCGAGCCGCCGAGTCACGGGCATTCAGCATCAGGTTGATTACCGCCTGCTCCAGCGCGTGTGCGTCACCCAGCACCGCCGGCACGTCCGGCGCGAGATCCAGTTCAACATGCGTTTCTCGCAGCGCGCCCTGCGTCTCCAGGAAGCTCGTCGCTCGGCGCACGACGCTCGACAGATCGCTCTGCTCGGTGGGCCTGCCCGGCCGCGCATATTCGAGCATCGAGGCAACAATCCGGTCGATCCGGTCCACGGCGTCGCGCATCTGCTCCAGCACGGCGGGATCGGTGCCTCGCTGGCGGAGGACCTCGATCCAGTTGGCGATGGCTCCCAGCGGGTTGCGCACCTCATGCGCCACGCCGGCCGCGAGCCGGCCGATGCCGGCGAGCTTCTCGCTGCGGACCACCTGCCCTTGTGCGCTGAGCAATCCTTCGGCCATGGCACGGAAGCGCTCGGCGAGGGAGGCAAACTCGGCGGTTTCGTACTCGGCGGCTCGGCGGCTCGGCGGCTCGGCGCGCTCGACCCCTCGACCTCTCGACCGCTCGACCGCCAGCTCATCCGCCTCCTCCGCCAGCTGCTCCAGCGGCCGGAGGACCTGGCGCCGCAGCAGGTGCAGGCCGAAAACCAGGAGCACCAGCGTGCTGCCGGCCCAGAACGCGGCGAGCGGCAGGATGAGCGCCGAGAGGTTGGCGCCGGCTACCAGCGCGGTGATGATCCCTACCAGCACAACAGCCGCGCTCGCCACGAGGACGAGCTCGGCCACCAGC
>DASSOW010000408.1:0-4111 GCA_035700175.1 Gemmatimonadales bacterium
CGAACCCACCGCAATGGGTTTCACATGTATGCCGGATTCCGCCTCGAAGACGGCGAGTAGTGAATCCAGCAGGCCGGTATCGTAGACGCTGGTGGTGGTGGCGAGGACCATGCTGCTGTCCTGCGCGCGAGCGGGCACGACAGGCAGGGCGAGCAAGGCGAGCAGGGCGATCCCGGTTTTCACCGGGGTGGCGCGGGCGAGCAGGAGGGCGTACCCCCACGCCCCACGCGGCTGAAAGCCGCTGCTCGGCAGGAGTCGCCTGCGGCGACATGCACAAGGTTGGACTGGAGCGAGAGCAGCCACGCGGGTCGATCGAATCGGGTGCGGAAGCGTGCCCGCAAGATGTCGCCCGAAGGGCGACATGAGCCGAGCAGCGGCTTTCAGCCGCGTGAGCGTCATGGGTCGCCGCGTGATCCTAGGGGCTCCGACTCAGATTCGCCTGCACCGCGCGCGACACGGAGTCGGCGCGGGCACCGACGACGGAATCTCCACGTTGTTCGAGAATGGGCGCCATGCCGCCGTAGATGATGGCGTAGAGCTGGAGGATGCTTCCCGAGGGGGGATCCACCCAGCCGAAGGGCCGCTTCCGCGCCGCCGACTTCCAGTGGTAGGCGTTCCACATCAGCTCATTGGTGCGGTTGACATTCACGAAGCCGAGGAAGGGTGAGGCCACCACCGAATCGGAAGGCTGGACGGGCGCCGGCATGAGCCGCCGCACGAAACCCTCAGTCTGGAGGTAGGCGCTCAGCCCCAGCGTCTGGTCCGGGTAGCCCCCGTCGCTCCACGCGAAGTAGATGGGTCGCTTGCCCAGGTTGTCCTTGATCAGGATGGCGCTCATGACGTCCTGCAGCAGCAGGTAGTCACCGCCAAACCGGATATCCACGCCGCCCACACGCACCACCCCCTTCGGCGCCTGGGTCACATCGGGCAGGTGCACCGTGTCGCTCAGCTCTTCCGGCGTGAGCGAGAGCACTTCGTTCATCGGCTTGGGGATGTTGACGCCGCGAAGGGGCGACCGCCCGGAATCAGAGAGCACCATGCCCGGCTGTTCGATGCTCTGCCAGAGCGGGATGCTGCGCTCAGGGTCAAACGTCGGAGTCTCGCGCCGCTGGATCTGCCGGAGGTGCCAGCGGGTGTTCATGAGCGACAGGTTGGCGAGTGTGACGTCGCGCCGCACCCCTTCCACCTCCTGCGCAAACCAGAGCGGGAAGGTGTCGTTGTCGCCAGCAGTGATGAGAATACCGTACGGGGCAACGGACTGCAGGAGGTCCACGGCAAAATCGTTGGCCATGGTTTCGTGGGCGCGTGACGCCGTGGTCCAGTTGCCGAGCAGCGGGACCAGCCCCAGCGCCAGCACCGGGGAGGCGAGCGCCCACGCCCGTGCCCCCGAGGCGCGGTCGCCGAGCCACGCCACGACTTCCCGCATGAACACGCCAAGGCCGATTGCCACGAGCACGCCGAAGAACGAGAACGAGGCGATGAAGAAGTAGTCCCGCTCGCGCACCTCGCGCGACAGGTCTTCCTGCGGGTGATAGGAGAACCCGTACTTGAAGTTCAGGTAGTAGATGAGGGCCAGCGTGAGGGTAAACATCAGGGCGGCCGCCGCCAGGCCCGTCACCAGCTTCCGGCGGAGAAGTTCGACCAGCCCCGCCAGCCCGGTCAGCGCGAACAGCGCTGCGGCCACGTCGCGAAGCGGCTGCCAGTCGCGCGCGAACTGCCAGCGAAAGTACTGGATGTAATTACCGACCTGCGAGAGAAAGTCCGCCTGCCGCTGCGTCACCGACGGCTTGCCGTACTGGACCCGGTTCAGCACGTCCTTCAATGCCTGGCTGAAGAATCCGACCGGCTCACCCTCGTTGATGGGCGGATACTGCCCGGCCCGCATGGGCAGGTAGATGTAGTTGAGCGAGACGCCTACCAGGATGGCCACCACGATGCCAATCAGCACCTGCGGCTTGAACAGGCTGCGCCAGTCGGTCAGGGCCACGTAGACGCCGACCAGCGAAATCGCCAGCAAGCCCATCATATGGTTGGTGGTAGTGAGGGCCAGAAGATACACGATGAAGATCAGGAAGCGGTCCCGGCGCGGGCCGGGCTCGAGATCGGCCCAGCGCACCGTAAGCCACACAATGGCCGCGATGAAGAGCAGCGAGACGGTATAGACCTTCTCGTTCACCACCGACTGGTTCCACACCGTCCAGCTCAGCGCTCCGACCAAAGTGCCCGCCGCAGCGGCGCCATAGCGCACCCACCGCGCCGGCACGATCGTCTCCAGCCACCGCTCGGCCACCAGGAACCACAAGCCGGCCGTTGCCGCGCTTGTGAACGCGGCAAAAAGATTGATGCGCACCGCGTACGCGGCAGCCAGCGGCAGCAGGCCCCATGTGTGCGCCAGCAGCGTAAAGAGCGGATTACCCGGCGGGTGCGGAATCCCGAGCACTTTCGCGGCCGCGATGTATTCGGACGTGTCCCAGAAGGCCGTGGTTGGCGCAAGCGTCGCGACGTAAATCGCGAAGATGATCACGCCGAGGACGGTGGCCCAGAGGTAGGGTGGGCGGTGGATTTGAGAGTCGGGGTCAGCTGTCACGGATTCTCCAAGCTGAAGGCTGACGGCAGAAAGCTGAAAGCGGAGGCGACTTGCCTTCAGCCTTCAGCCTTCAGCCTCCAGCCCTAGTGTCTAAACTGCCTCACGCCCGTCATCACCATGGCCATCCCGTGGCGATCGGCTGCGGCGATGACCTCGGTGTCACGGATGGAGCCGCCCGGCTGGATCACCGCGGTGATTCCCGCGGCGGCGGCCTGCTCGATGCCATCGGCAAAGGGGAAGTACGCATCGCTGGCGAGCGCCGCACCCACGGTCTCGTGGCGCTGCTCGCGAGCCTTGTGCGTCGCCAGGAAGGCGGCGTCCACCCGGCTCATCTGCCCGGCGCCGATGCCGATGGCCATCTCGTCGCGGGCAATGAGGATGGCGTTGGACTTGACGTTGGCCACCGCCGCCCAGGCAAAGCGGAGATCCTTCCATTCCTGCTCCGTCGGGGCGCGAGACGAGGCCACTTGCCACGCCTTTTCATTCGGGTTGAAGCTGAACGCGTCCTGCACCAGGAACCCGCCACGCACGCGCTTGAAGTCGAGCGCGCCCGCCGGACGAGCCACTGGCAGCTCCACGACGCGGAGGTTCTTCTTGGCGGCAAAGCGGGCCAGCGCTTCTTCATGGAAGGACGGGGCCACCACGACCTCGACGAAAAGGTCCGCCATGGCGGCAGCCGTGGCGTCATCCACGACCGTGTTGAACGCGACGACCGAGCCATACGCCGAGACGGGATCCGTGGCGCGAGCCCGCGCGAATGCCTCGGCTGCTGTGGCGCCCAGCGCGATGCCGCACGGGGTGGTGTGCTTGATGACTGCGCACGCCGGCCGATTGGTCCAGCACGCTGCGGCGGTCATCGCCGCGTCGAGATCGAGGAGGTTGTTGAACGAGAGTTCCTTGCCTTGACGCTGCGTGAGGTCGCGCATGCCGCGCGGCTCCTCCGTCACATAAAGCGCCGCACGCTGCCCGGGATTCTCGCCGTAGCGGAGCACCTGCACCCGCTCCATGGCGAGTCCGATCCGGGCCGGCAGTCCCTCCTCCGGCGGCGTGAGAAAGCGAGCAATGGCAGCATCGTAGTCGGCGGTGTGGGCAAAGACCTTGGCGGCAAGTTCACGGCGGAATTCCATCGGTACCGCTCCGCGCCGCAGGTGATCCAGCACCACGCCGTAATCGGTGGGGTCCACCACCGGCAACGTCCACTCGAAATTCTTTGCGGCGGAGCGCAGCATCGACGGACCGCCGATGTCGATGTTCTCGATCGCGTCCTCGAGGGGAACATCTGGACGCGCGATTGTAGCCTGGAAGGGATAGAGATTGACCGCCAGCAGGTCGATCGGAACGATGCCATGCTCCACAAGGGCTGCCTGGTGCTCCGGCGCGTCCCGCCGGGCGAGCAAGCCACCGTGCACCTTGGGGTGAAGCGTCTTGACCCGGCCGTCCATGATTTCCGGGAAGCCCGTTACTTCACTCACGCCAAGGACCGTCAGGCCCGCCTTCCGCAGCGCGTTGGCGGTACCTCCCGTG
>DASSOW010000409.1:0-4091 GCA_035700175.1 Gemmatimonadales bacterium
CATCCCGCCCATCCCGCCCATCCCGCTATTCCAGCGCCCGCCACATATACCAGCTCGCCACGCTTCGGAATGGCCGCCAGCGTTCGCCGTGGGCCAGCAACTTCTTTGGTTTGGGCAATTTCCTGAGCCCGTAGGTCACCGCGAAGCCCTTCTGCACGCCGAGGTCGCCGCAGGGGAGTACGTCGGGGCGGCCGAGCCGGAACATGAGCAGCATCTCCACCGTCCACACCCCGATGCCCCGCACCGCGGTCAGCCGTTCGATGAGCTCCTCGTCTGGCATGCGCCGAGCGACCGCCAGCTTGGGCACGGTACCGTCCAGAACTTTGGCCGAAAGATCCCGGAGCGCCAGCACCTTGTTGCGGGAGAGGCCTGCCGCGCGCAGCGTGTCGTCATCGGTGTCGAGCACCGCCTGCGGCACCGGAAAGCGCTTCGGCCGATAGATCTTGACGAACCGCCCGAAGATGGTGGACGCCGCCTTGCCCGAGAGCTGCTGGTACACGATCGATTCCGCCAGCGCATGGTAGATGCTCTGGGTCTTGACCGGTGTGAGCGCAAAGGGAATCGACCGCCGCATCAGCTTTGCCAGCACCGGGTCCTGACGGGCCAGGTGACGGCATGCCTCGCGCGGATCGTATTCAAGGTCGCCATTGCCGCGCCGGCGGCTGCGATCGCCTGGGGCGATGGTGGTCATCGATGCTCCGGTTGATGTGATAGGTCGCAGGTCGCAGGTCGCAAGTCGCAGGTCACAAGTCGCAGGTCGCGGGAGGTCGCAGGACTCGAGTCCCGGGCCAGTCGTTCGACGACCCACGACCCACGACCCGTGACCCGTGACCCGCGACCCGTGACCTGCGACTTGCGACCTGCGACCATATCTTCTCCCACATGACTCCCGAACAATTCCGCACCCACGCCCACCAGCTGGTGGACTGGATGGCCGACTACCTGCGCGATGTCGGCTCGCGACCCGTCACGCCCGACGTGGTGCCGGGTCAGATCCGTTCGCAGCTGCCGACCGCGCCGCCCGAAGCCGGTGAATCGTTCGCCACGATCATGGCCGATCTCGACCAGGTCATCATGCCCGGCATGACCCACTGGCCCCATCCCGGCTGGTTTGCCTACTTCGCGGCCAACAACAGCCCGCCCAGCATCCTCGCCGAGATGTGCATTGCCGCACTGGGCGCGCAGTGTATGTCGTGGAACACCTCGCCGGCCGCCACGGAACTTGAGCAGACGGTCATGGACTGGCTGCGACAGCTGGTCGGCCTGCCAGACACATTCACCGGCGTCATCCAGGACACCGCGTCCACCGCGACGCTGGTGGCCGTCATCTCCGCTCGGGAGCGGGCGCGTGAACGGCATGGCAACGTACCGCTTGCCGTCTATGGTTCCCGCGAGTCGCATTCGTCGGTGTCCAAGGCGGTGCGCCTCGCCGGACTGGGCGACGATGCCTTCCGTGCCGTGCCGGTGGATGAGACCTTCGCCCTGCGCCCCGACGTGCTCGAGGCGATGATCGATGACGACCGCGCGAGGGGAATCATCCCCGCGTGCATCGTCGGGACCATCGGCACCACATCGTCGACGGCGGTCGACCCGATTCCTGCGCTCGCCAATATCGCCGAGGCGTACGGCAGCTGGCTCCACGTGGACGCCGCGTGGGCCGGCAGTGCGGCGCTGCTGCCGGAGTGCCGGCCGTACTTTGCGGGGCTCGAGCGGGCCGACAGCTACGTCTTCAATCCCCACAAGTGGCTGCTCACCAACTTTTTCTGCAGCGCCTACTTCGTTCGGGACGTGCCCCAGCTGATCCGCGCCTGCAGCGCCAACCCCGAGTATCTTCGCGCGGCGCACGATGGCGAGGTGGTCAATTACCGCGACTGGGGCATTGCCCTGGGCCGGCGCTTCCGCGCGCTCAAGCTCTGGTTTGTGCTCCGCTCCTATGGAGCAGAGGGTATTCGCGCCATGCTGCGCCAGCATCTCGAGCTCGCCCGGCAATTCCGTGCCTGGGTCGAGCAGGAGCCAGAGTTCGAGCTCATGGCACCTTCACCCTTTGCGCTGGTCTGCTTCCGTCATCATCCCGCTGGCATCGATGAAGCCGAGCTTGACCGGCACAATGAAGCGCTGCTGGCACGCGTCAACGCCAGTCGCGAGGTGTATCTCACCCATACGCGCCTGAGCGGCCACTACACCATCCGCATGGCCATCGGGCAGTGGCAGACCACCGAGGCGCACGTGGCGAGGGCGTGGGAGCTGATGAAGCGAGCTGTGAGCTATGAGCTATGAGCTACGAGCTAGGAACGCAACCTTCGCACAGCTCACAGCTCACAGCTCACAGCTCACAGCTCACAGCTCACAGCTCACAGCTCACAGCTCACGGCTCACAGCTCACCCCCAACACCGTCGCCAGAAACCGCCCCGTCGGCGACTCCGACGTCTCCGCTACCAGCTCCGGAGGACCTTGCACCACCACGCGTCCGCCCTCCCTGCCGGCGCCCGGTCCCATCTCGATGACCCAATCGGCCCGCTTGATGACGTCGAGATGGTGTTCGATGACCACCACCGTATGCCCCGCGTCCACCAGCCGATCCAGTACCTGGAGCAGGACGCGCACGTCATCGAGGTGGAGCCCCGTCGTCGGTTCATCCATGAGGTACAGCTTCCTGCCGCCGCGCTTGTTCGCGCTGATCAGCTCACGCGCGATCTTGAGTCGCTGCGCCTCGCCGCCGGAGAGCGTGGTGGCCGGCTGGCCCAGCCGGAGGTAACCAAGGCCCACCTGCTGCAACTGCCAGAGGGCGGCGCCCAGCCTGGGCTGGTGACGGAAGCGAGTGATGGCCTCCGACACGCTCCATTGCAGCACGTCGTGGATGGAATGTCCCTGGATCTTCACGTCCAGCACTTCGCGCTTGTAGCGGGTGGCGTTGCAGACCTCGCACGGAACATAGACGTCGGCCAGGAACACCATCTCCACTTGCACGTGCCCAGCGCCTTCGCACGCGTCGCAGCGGCCGCCGGCCAGGTTGAAGGAGAAGGTGGACGCCGTGTAACCGCGCTGGCGGGCCAGCGGCTGCGCCGCGAACAGCTCGCGAATCTCGTCGAACGCCTTGATGTAGGTGACCGGATTGGACCTCGGCGTGCGGCCAATGGGCGACTGATCAATCAGCAGCACGTCACTCAGCAGTTCCCATCCACCAAGTTCCCGCACCTCGCCGATTTCCTCTCCCAGGTGCTGCTTGGCCGATGAACCGCCGTGGAGCCGCTTCTCCAACTGACGGTACAGGATGTCATGCACCAGCGTGCTCTTGCCGGAGCCGGAGACACCGGTGACCGCCGTGAGGGTGCCGAGGGGAATGTCGACATCGACGCCATGCAGGGTGTGGAGTGAGGCGCCGCGCAGCGTGAGCCACGCCGGGCCCACCACGCGCCGGACGCTGGGTACGGCGATCCGCTTGCGTCCGGTGAGGTACTCGCCCGTGAGGGAGGCGTCGGCATCGGCGAGCGAGCCGGCGTGCACCACCTGCCCGCCATGTTCGCCCGCACCGGGCCCCAGCTCCAGCATGTAATCGGCCTGCTCGATGACCGCGGGATCGTGCTCTACGACCAGAACGGTGTTGCCGAGGTCGCGCAGGCGATGGAGCACCGCCAGTAGTCGCTCGGTATCGCGCGGGTGCAGCCCGATGCTTGGCTCGTCCAGCACATAGAGTGTGTCCACCAGCCGCGCGCCGAGGGCGTTGGCCAGGGCGATGCGCTGGGCTTCGCCACCAGAGAGCGTCCGCGCCTGGCGGTCGAGCGTGAGGTAGCCGAGTCCGACATCGCGGAGGAACGAGAGCCGAGCGGTGACCTGCTCCAGCACCAGCTCGGCGATGGTCCGGTCGCGCGGGCCAAGCTCGAGGGCATCGAGCCAGCCGGCCAGCTCGTCCATGGAGAGCGCCGCGACCTCACCGATGTGGCGTCCCGCAATCCTCACTGCGCGGGCGTCGTCATTGAGGCGGCTACCACCACAGGCGGGGCAGGTCTCAGCCAGCTGGTACTGCCTGAGGAAGACGCGGATGTACTGCTTGTAGCGCTTCTCCTCGAGTCCCACGAGAAACGGGAAGATG
>DASSOW010000410.1:0-5881 GCA_035700175.1 Gemmatimonadales bacterium
CCCCGACTTCTGGATGATCCCGGCCTCGGCGGCGAGGTCCACCAGCAGTGCGGTGTGGCTGATGCCCTCGTCGAACAGGACATCGAACTCGGCCTGGCGGAACGGCGGCGCCACCTTGTTCTTGACCACCTTGACCCGCACATGGTTGCCGATCACGGTCTCGCGCTCCTTGACCGGGCCGATGCGGCGGATGTCGAGCCGGAGCGAGGCGTAGAACTTGAGCGCCTTGCCGCCCGTGGTGGTCTCGGGATTGCCGAACATGACGCCGATCTTTTCGCGCAGCTGATTGATGAACACCACCGCGCAGTTGGAGCGGTTGATGGCGCCGGCCAGCTTGCGCAGCGCCTGGCTCATGAGGCGGGCCTGCAGGCCCACGTGGCTGTCGCCCATCTCGCCCTCGATCTCGGCCTTGGGCACCAGCGCCGCGACCGAATCCACGACCACGAGGTCCACCGCGCCGGAGCGCACCAGGATCTCGACGATCTCGAGCCCCTGCTCACCGGTATCGGGCTGGGACACGAGCAGGTCTTCGACGTTGACGCCAAGCTTGCGGGCGTATTCCACGTCGAGCGCATGTTCCGCGTCCACGTAGGCGGCGACGCCGCCAGCCTTCTGGACGTTGGCCACGAGGTGAAGGGAGAGGGTGGTCTTGCCCGAGGACTCGGGCCCGTAGATCTCGGTAATGCGGCCGCGGGGGACGCCACCGATGCCGACGGCGGCATCGAGATTGATAGCCCCGGTCGGGATCGAGGCGATCCGGACCCGCGGGGATTCGGCCCCCATGCGCATGATGGAGCCCTTGCCGAGCTGCTTTTCGATCTGGGAGATGGCGAGGGAGAGCGCCTTGCGGCGGTCAGTGGCCAAGCGGCTGTCGTCAGCCATGGGAACCTCAGATAGGAATGTGACTGGTTTTGCTACACTTCAGAATCACAAGACCAAGCTAATACCGAAGACATGCCGAAGCAATAGTGTCATGGTGTGTAAGTTTCGGTCACATTTGGTCTCAGGTCTCAGGTCTCAGGTCGCAGGACGCGTGACCAGAGACCTGCGACCTGCGACCTGCGACCTTCAGATCAGGCTCTCCCTCGGCCGGAACGCATCCTCCACGTGCTCCACCACCCATTTTCCCCCCTGCCAGGTCACCTGGATCACGTCGAAGCGATATTCGTCGGCCGGCCGGCGGTGGCGGAGAATCCAGAGGGCGGCGGTCCGGGCGATGTCGCGCTGTTTCCGCCAGCCGATCGACTCGATCCCGGTGCCGAACGCGCTGGAACGGCGGGTTTTCACCTCTACAAAGGCCACCAGATTCCCGCGCCGAGCCACGACATCCAGGTCGTGCCGGCCCAGCCGGAAGCGGTGGGCCTCGACCTGCCAGCCGCAGGAGGTCAGGTAGGCCATGGCCTCATGCTCGCCCTCGAGCCCCTGGCGCTGGCGCGGATCCTCCCATTCGTCGATGGGCGTGAAGCGGCGTGTCATGAGAGCAATCTGTGGGATGCCTGCCAAGTCGTTACCACCCCGGAATTGCGAGCGTGGGCCTGATTATGCGGCGAGATCGTGCCAATCTTTCTCACACGAAAACACGAAAGCACGAAAGTCACGAAGGCACGAAAGGTGTGGGACTAGCCCTCCAGTACGCGACGGATTTCCAGCCTGGGAGCATTGAAATTCAGGAGTAGCCCCTTCTGAATTCCTGTAGCCTTGAGGTAGGACCGAAGTTGCGCGAAATGCACAACTTGTAGGACGCTCACAGCTTTCAATTCAACAACCAGTTGTCCCGCGACGAGGAAATCCAGACGGCCTTGGCCAACAGGTATACCCTCGTAGTGCACGGTCACTGGCTGCTGATCGAGGAACTGGACGCCCCGCTTGTCCAGGGCGACTCGCAGTGCCCTGTGATAGATCGATTCCAGATAACCGGGCCCCAATTCGCGATGTACATGAATTGCAGCTCCGATCACGCGACTTGACACCTCCTCGAAGTCGTACCCCAAGACTCACCCCGCGAACCTTTCGTGCTTTCGTGTCTTTCGTGCTTTCGTGATTTCGTGCTTTCGTGTCTTTCGTGCGTTCGTGACATTCTACTCGCCCAAGCCCAAATGCCCGCACCGAAAAACGACAGCCAGGCCCAAAAAAACGAGCCCGGCATGTACGCGCATGCCAGGCCCGTGACCCTCGACCCTCGACCCCTGACCCTCGACTACCCCGTATACTCATCCAGCTGATCGAACCCGATCAGCACTTCGCGCGGGCGGCTGCCGTCGGGCGGCCCCAGGATCCCCGCAAAGTGGAGCTGGTCAATGATCCGTGCCGCACGGCCATAGCCGATCCGGAGCCGCCGCTGCAGGAGCGAGGTGGACCCACCCTGGTTCTGGATGCACGCCTCCGCCGCCTCCCGGAAGAGCGCATCCCGATCATCACCGGCTCCCTCACCACCACTACCCTCACCCTCCCCTTCCTGCGCCCGCACCATGGCCAGGATATCTGCCTCTTCCGGTTCGGTGGCCGCCGCGGCTGCGCGTCGCGCATCGCGCCGAGCCACGTACCAGTCCATGATGCGCTCGGTTTCATCCGTCCCGATGTAGGCGCCCTGCATCCGCATCGGCTCGTTCTTCCCCGGCGGCAGGAACAGCATGTCGCCATTGCCGAGCAGCGCCTCGGCGCCGTTGCCATCAAGGATGGTCCGGCTGTCCACCTTGCTCGCCACCTTGAAGGCGATCCGGCTGGGGAAGTTGGCCTTGATGAGGCCGGTGATCACGTTCACGCTGGGCCGCTGCGTCGCCAGGATGAGGTGGATCCCGATGGCGCGCGCCTTCTGCGCCAGCATGGCGAGCGGCGTCTCCACTTCACCCTGCACCGTCATCATGAGGTCGGCCAGTTCGTCGACCACCAGCACGATGTACGGCAGCGGGCCCTCACTGTATCGCTCATCCTCGGGCGGCGGCGGCGGCGTGTCCTCGTCTTCCGCCGCGATGGTGCTCAAGGTTATGGCCGCCTTCTTCGGGTTCCGGAGCTCCTTGCCCTCGCTCAGCTTCCGGTTGAAGTCGAGAATGTTGCGCGCGCCGTTGGCCTGCAGCAGCTCGTAGCGCCGGTTCATCTCGAACACCGCCCACTTCAGCACCGCCGCGGCATCGTGGTTGTTGGTCACCACCTTGTGCCGCAGGTGGGGCAGCGCGTTGTAGATGGACAACTCCACCATCTTGGGGTCTACCATCAGGAACCGCAGGTCCCTGGGCGTGTAGTGATACACCAGGCTGGTGATGATGGTGTTGATGGCGACGCTCTTGCCCGAGCCGGTGGCGCCCGCAATCAGCAGGTGCGGCATCTTGGCCAGGTCGGCCACCACGGCGCGTCCCTCGAGGTCCCGGCCCAGCGCCACCGGCAGCGCGGCACGGGCGCGGGTCCACTCGCCGCTTTCCAGCAGCTCGCGCAGCGTTACGATGCGCGCCGTGGGATTGGGTACTTCCACGCCCACCGCGCCCTTTCCCGGAATCGGCGCCACCCGGATGGATGGCGCACGCATCGTGATCGCCAGGTCGTCAGCGAGGGAGATGATCCGCCCGGCCTTGACGCCTGGTGCCGGCACCACCTCGAACTGGGTGACCACCGGACCGGTCGTCCGGCCGGCGATGGAACACTCGACCTTGAAGGTGCGGAGTGTCTCCAGCAGCAACTGTCCCAGCCGGTCGAGCTGGGCTTCGCCCGCGTCCACGTCGCGCGCGGGTGGCGGCGTGAGCAGCGCGATGGGGGGCAGCTCGCTCTCTTCGTCGATGGCGGCGCGCTGCGCTGCGGCAGCTTCCTTCGAGACCGGCGCCGGCTTCGGCGGTTTGGCCTTCTTCGGACGCTCGCTGCGAACTGGCTCGGCGGCTGGTTCCCCAACACCGCTATCCGTGTCATCCACGTCGGTCGGCTCGACGATAGCATCGGCGCCGGCAAAGGCGACACGGCGTGCCCGCCGGGGCGCCGCCACCTCGGGCTCCGAAACCGGCTCAGGCGCTTCCCGGCGCTCAAGTCGCTGCAGCGGGTGCCACGCAAAGGTGTAGAGCGTGAGTGCGGAGAGGGCGAGGAAGCCAAGCAGCAGCGCGCCCGCCACACCGATCCGCTCCCGCACGATGATGGCAAAGAAGCCCGGGAGCACGCCGGTCGCTCGTGCAGCAAGCGTCCGCTCCGCGACATCTGGCAGCAGGTCCACCCGCTGGATTTCCGTCGCGACGCCAATGAGGAATGGCACCAGCAGGCTGAGGCCGATCATCAGCAGCGCCGAGCGCCGCATGTTGAGCCGAGGGGCGCGATCGAGGCCCGCGAGTGCGATGGCAAAGCCGAGCAGCGGGATGCCGATGGCGCCAGCACCGAGGATGTGCCAGAGCCCGTGGCCAAGCACGCGGCCGACCGGGCCTGTCGCCGGGATGGGCAGGAGCGCGAGCGCCGCAAAGAGCCCACCGACCAGTGCGGCCACGGCGCCCAGGCGCCGGCGGGAACTCATGCCTTCACCTCCACCGCGGCAACGGTGAGCCGCCGGTCGCGGAACTGCGGCAGCACGGGATAGGCATCGAGGCGCGCGGCATCGCGCACGTCGTCGGCCATGCCGAGCTTGGCGAGATGGCGGCCGGCGGCGGAGTAGCTGAAGGGGCGGAGAAAGGTGTCGCCATAGCGTCGCACGAGATCGAGCGCCGCAAGCGCCGCGTCATTGAGGCCCCGGCGGAGCCGCCGGCCGCCCAGCGCCGCAATGGCCAGGCGGCCGGCCACGTAGGCGTCGTCCAGGCCGAAGGCACCTTCCCGCCCCGCGCAGATGATGACCAGGTCCCGCGCTTCCTCGAGCGCCTGGTGTGCTCGCTCGCCCGCAAGCGTGAGGTTCACGGCGGCGGCGGCGAAGACAGCCTGCGCTCCCTGGGTCGCGAGCAGGGCACGCGTGCCGTTGGTGGTGGTCTGGACTACCAGCTTGCCGCCGACCGCCTCGGGGGTCATCTCCAGCGGGCTGTTGCCCAGCGCAAACCCGGGAATCCGGACGCACTGGCGCTCACCGGCGAGCACCGCGTCCTGGGTGCCCACCGACTGGGCCACCCGCACGGCATCTTCACTCGATGGCGCGGGCACCACGGCGCGCGCGCCGTGGTGGAGTGCGGCGCAGATGGTCGTGGTGGCACGGAGCGCGTCGATCACGAAAACGGTACGCCCCGCTACATCAGCGGGGCTCAGGCCTTGCGGGGAAAACACTACGTCGAGCTTCATTCCGGCGGCTTGAGCAGGTGTGATTCACGTTCGAGGAAGCGGGTATCCACGTTGCCCGCCACGAAGTCAGGGTGCCGGATGACGCGCGCCAGGAAGGGCACCGTCGTCGTGACACCCTCGACGATGAAACTGTCGAGCGCCTGGCCCATGCGCGCCAGCGCTTCGCTGCGGTCATTGCCGTGGACGATCACCTTGGCCAGCAGCGAATCGTAGTAGGGCGGCACGGTGTAGCCCGCGTATACGTGGCTGTCCACCCGCACGCCAGGACCGCCGGGCGGATGATAGGCCGTGATGACACCGGGGCTTGGCTGGAAATTCCGGTAGGGATCTTCGGCGTTGATGCGGCACTCGATGGCGTGGCCGCGCAGGTGACGGCCGTCGCCCTTGAAGCTGCCGGGCTCACCCGAGGCCACCCGGATCTGCTCCTTCACCAGGTCGAAGCTGGTCACCATCTCGGTGACGGGATGCTCGACCTGGATCCGGGTGTTCATTTCCATGAAGTAGAAGCTGCCATCGGCATCGAGCAGGAATTCCAGCGTCCCGGCGCCGACGTAGTTGATCCGGCCCGCCAGCGAGACGGCCGCGCTACCCATCTGTTCCCGCAGCTCTGGCGTGAGTGCCGGGCTCGGGCTTTCCTCGATCAGCTTCTGGTGCC
>DASSOW010000411.1:0-9267 GCA_035700175.1 Gemmatimonadales bacterium
CTTGTCACCCACCGCCAGGTCCATCTTGACCCGCTCACCCTTTTCGATGCGGCCCGGCCCGACGGCGAGCACTTCACCCTGGGTCGGCTTTTCCTTGGCCGTGTCGGGGATGTAGAGACCACCACGCATCGTCTCGGCTTCGTCCGACGGCATGATGACCACGCGGTCCTCGAGCGGCTGGATCTTGATCTTGGGCTTGGCCTTCGTACCCGCTGACATCGAACCCTCCACGTCATGTAATGGTGTATAAAGATTGATCCTGCAACCGATTAGCACTCTCACTCCATGAGTGCCAACGCTGGGCCGAAAAGTAAGGCCGCCCCATCGCCTGTCAAGCGGCCCGCCGGCCCGCGCAAGCGCAATCCTGGTGCCCGGTACTTCGGTCAAAGCGGCAGTTTCGGGCTGCGGGCGGGGTGAACATTGACGGGCCCGCTGCCGCGTTGGCGGCTGGAAACCGATCGGGCCGGCATTGCGTTATAGGGCTTGACTTTCATGCGGGCGGAGGGAAAGGTTGCCCGCGACTAATGGCCGGCGATGCCGGCCCGGATACTGATCGCCGCAGGAGTCGGAATGAGTTTGTCTCTCGCGCTGCTCACAGTTGTTGCCCTCACTGGATCGCCCGCCACCCATGGTCCGGTGCCCCCCGCCTCTCTCACCGTCACGGTAGACTCATCGAAGCACCTGGTCATCCTCCGCTCCGGTCCGTATGACCTGATGAACATGCCGCCCATGGAACACGGCATGATGGACATGGGGATGTCACACGACACCCCGGTGCAGCACTTTGCCTGGCCCGTGCAGGGCTGGCTGCGCGGATTCCGGGTGACGCTGTCCGACGCCGAGGGGCATCCGGTGCCGAAGCATGTGATGCACCACATGATCATGGTCAACTTCAGCCGCCGGCAGCTGGTCTACCATGCGTCTGAGCGGCTGTTCGGCGCGGGGACCGAGACGGCCGACGCCGAGGTGCCTGCCACTATCGGGGTGCCGATGCAGCCGGGGATGGACCTGGGCGTGTATGTGGCGTGGCACAACGACACCGGCCGGGACCTCAAGAACGTCTATTTCACGATCACCATGCCGTACCTGCCGGCCAACCAGAACCCCCGCCCCAAGGACGCGTTGCCCATCTATATGGACGTGAACCTCACGGTCGGCGGCAGTAACACCTTTGACGTTCCGGCAGGCCGGTCGGAAACGAGCCATGAGTTCACCCTGCCTGTGGGCGGCCGACTGCTGGGCGTGGGCGGGCACATGCACGACTATGGCCAGGAAGTCCGGCTGGAAGATGTCGAGTCCGGCAAGGTGATCACCCGGGTGAAGGCTGAACTGGACGGCAACGGGCATATCGAGGGCGTCAGCCGGAAGCTGTTCGCCGTGCGGGGCGCCGGCATGCGGCTCAAGCCCAATCACCGCTATCGCGTCGTGGGTGTGTACGACAATCCAACCGGCAAGACGATTCACAATGGCGGCATGGCCCACATGGTGGGACTCTTCGTGCCGGACGACCTGGCGGCCTGGCCGAAGATCGACCCCGCGAATCCTGATTACCGGCGCGACCTCGCTTCGCTCAACGAGCGCGGGGGCGCCGAGGAACTCCATGAATCCATGGGCCACGATGGCGGCATGGAGCATGGGCATTAGAAGCTGACGGCTAAGAGCTGAGAGCTGAGAGCTGAAAGCGCAGGGAGCCTCGGCAGTCAGCGCTCAACTCTTGGCTCTCAGCTCTTAGCTCTCGGCTCTCACCCTTCCATCATTATCCTCCCGCTCCACCGCTTGACCCACACTTGAGTCCTCGCCGCCAGCGTGCGCCATCACGGCTCATGCCTGGAGGCATCGCATGTCGTTGGCGCTTCTGGTCCTCGCGCTGGTCCTGGCCCCGCAACTGCCGCGGCCGGTCGTGGCGCCCGAGCCCCGGCTCACTGTACAGGTTGATTCCGTCCATCACGAAGTCCTGCTGGAGTACCGCGTACCGGCAGCACCAGCCGCGATGGCGCCGATGGGGCATCACCACGCCGCCGGCGCCGGAACGGGCAGCATGACGCATGCGGGCGGCCACATGGTGACGTTTCTTCCCTTCAATTGGCCGGTCGACGGCTGGTTGCGCGGCGCGCGCGTCGAGCTCACCGACTCGCTCGGGCGAGCCCTGCCCCAGTATCTGCTGCACCACATCAATCTCCTTGACCTCTCGCGGCGACAGCTCGTGCATGCCGGTGTCGAGCGCCTGTGGGCCGCGGGGGCCGAGACTGATCCGGTCATGCTGCCGGCGGGAATCGGCGTCCCGCTGGGTGCAGGTACACCCTTCGGGCTGGCCATCGCGTATGACCCTGCCAGGCTGCCAGCGGCGAGCTCGGTCACGGTCCGCGCCCGCTGGATGCCGTCGAACATGAATCCGCGCCCGCGCGATGTCTTCCCCGTGCTCCTCGACGTCAACTACCACCTGACCAGCAGCGCCAGCTACGACCTGCCACCCGGCCACAGCGAACGCGCCTTCGAGTTCGAATGGCCGCTCGATGGGCATCTGCTGGGCGTCGGCGGACACCTGCACGACTTCGGCGTGGAGCTGCGACTGGAAGATCTCGATCGTCATGCGGTGCTGATCCGCCTGCGGCCCCACAGGGACTCCGCTGGGCGGATGCTCGGCATGCCCCAGGTGCTCTTCGGCGTCAGTGGCGACGGGAAGCGCGTCGTGGCAGGACGTCATTACCGGCTGGTGGCGGTCTATGACAATCCTGGGCCCGCTATTCCGGACGGAGCGATGGGCGAGATGGGCATGGCGTTCATGCCTGACGACCCTTCGGGCTGGCCGGCCCTCGCAGCAGATGCTGAAGCGATCGCCACCGACCTCGCCCACCTGGAGTCGCTCAGCGGATCCTGACGCTGCCGGCTTGACCGGTGCTTGAGCGCCGGGAGGCACCGTCAGCCAGCCCTTACGCGCGAGGTTTCCATGCTGGCATTGCTCACCACCCTGCTCTTGCCGACGTCGCTGCTCCTGCAACGCCCTGGCCCGCGTCCGGATTTCACGGTCGCCATAGACAGCGCTCGGCACGAGGTCGTGCTCATCTATGTTGCGCCGCAACAGGCGGACGACGGCACGATGGACATGCACGCGATGCACCACGCCGGGCACGAGCACCACAGCGAGATGCTGAACCGCTTCGACTGGCCGGTGGACGGCTGGGTTCGTGGCGCCGTCGTGGAGTGCCGCGCCGCCGACGGTACGCCACTGTCGCAAGCACTCGTTCATCACCTGACCCTGATCAACTTTGACCGGCCGCAACTGGTGCACGCCGGGGTGGAGCGGGTCTGGGCGGCGGGTGCCGAGACGGCGCCCGTCATGTTGCCGGCTGGTATTGGCGTTCCCCTGTCGAGCGGTTCAGCGATGGGGCTCGTCGTGGCCTACGCCGGCTCCGCCGTTCCTGCGGGGACCCGAGTCACGGTGCGACTGCGTTGGACTCCCCGGAACACCATGCCGCGCCCGGTCTCGATCATTCCTCTCGCGCTCGATGTCAGCGGCCACATTGGGGCGACTCCCGCGTACGACCTGCCGTCAGGACACAGCGAGCGTACACTCGAGTTCACTCTGCCGTTGTCGGGGCGCATGCTCGCCGCCGGCGGACACCTCCACGACTACGCCACGGAACTGAGGCTCGAGGAAGTTGCCACTGGACGGGTCCTGGTCCGGCTGGTTCCGTCGCGGGATGAAGAGGGACACGTGCGTGCCGTGCCGCAGAAGCTGTTTGGTGTCAATGGCGCGGGGCGTGAGCTGAAGGCCGGCGTGCGCTATCGCCTGGTTTCCGTCTACGACAATCCCACCGGTGAACTTATTCCGGATGGCGCGATGGGTGAGATGGGGATCGCGTTCGTACCGGATGACCTTGGAAAGTGGCCCGAGCTCAACCGGGATGACCCCGCGCTCGCGGCGGACCTGCGGCGGCTGGACGGGCTCTCGCCCGGCTAAGGCGCGGCGACCACGCGGCGAACGCCGACCCATCGCTGGTACCACCAGCGACCATTCGGGTCGCTGGTGCCCAGGGTAGAGATCTGGACGCCCTTCGATGCCGAATGAATGAAGCGGCCGTCGCCGATATAGAGACCCACGTGCGTGACGCGGCGTCCGTTCTGGGCAAAGGTCAGGATGTCGCCTGGCCGCAGGCTGCCTTCCGTGCGGGTCACCGCGGTGCCAATTCTGGCCTGGTCGCGACTCTGCCGCGGGAGCGTGATGCCTGCCTGCGCGTAGGCGTATTGGATGAGGCCAGAGCAGTCGAAGCCGTCATCGCCCCGGCCGGTGCCGCCATACTGGTATGGCGTGCCCATCTGCCGTTCGGCGATCTGGATGACATCGGCAAGCAGCGAATCGGCATCAGATCGGGCGATCACGGCGCCGCGCTCGGACGAGCTCAGCTCGCTCGCCGTCATGAGCGGTGGCGAGCCAGCAGACTCGCCTTCAGTGGCAGCGGGAGGTTCGGCTGGAGCGGGAGCACGGCGGGAAACGCTGCTCGTTCGAGCACTGCTTGAACCGCCGAAGAGCGTAGCGAGCCGCAGGCCGAACTCGACGCCCGATCGCTGACCAGGCTCGAAATCCCGCCAGCGCCCCTCGACGCCGAGCGAGACGAATGACACCGGCAGCAACTCGTAGCCCAGTCCGGCCGACCAGCTGTGCCAGGTGTCCTCCGCGCTACCGGAACCGAAGCCGCCGCCAAGTCCTCCGACGGCATAGAGTCCAGCGCGGCCGCTGCGGAACAGCGAGAGATCGGTGTTCAGCCCGAGGCGTGTCTCGGTCACGCCAGGGCCACGCCACAGTACCCCACCTATGTCTGCCCCGATTGGCCCCAGCAGAGGCATGGTCCAGCTGACCTGATAGGACGTGAGGCCGTCGCCATCGAAGAAACGGCCGGCCTGGAGCGAGACTCCCTGCGCGCCCGCGACCCGGGGCACGAACAGCGCACCGAGGAGAGTGAACAGGCTGGCTCGTAGTATCATCGTACCCGGACGGGCTGGGCTGTGCGCAGGTTGACGCGGTAAAGATCGCCAGGGGCACACGAGTCCGAGATATGCACCAGCATGGTGGAATCGGTTTCGGGCACGGGTGCCTCACGGGTATAGAGCAGTGGCACAAGCCGCCGGCTTGAATCGGTACGAATCTCGAGACCGCGCTCGAGGCAGGCGTTGCCGGCCGAATCTGCCGCGGTCCGGCTCAGCGTAAACCAGAATTCGAAGGGCCCGCTCCGGGCCACCAGCGAGTCAGCGGCCATCGGCGGCGGCGCCACCGAGTCAGCAGTCCCAGGATGTGACGCGGGCGCCTCGCCGCCGCAGGCAGCGAGCAGTGCTAGCAAGACGAGTGCCTTGCTCACTTCGGCGGCTGGGTCAGGTTGGCTTCGACCTTGTCCAGCAAGGCCGCAGCAGTGTCCGGCACGCCTTCGGGTGTGACGGCCAGCGCTTCTTGCAGCTCTGGTGAGTGCCGCAGAAGGCGCAGCCAGCCCAGCAATCCGCCAAATCCTGCGACCGCGCCGAGCACCACTGACAGCACCACACCACGAATGGGGCTGGCCATCCGTGTTGCGATCACTTCACCGGCCACACAGCCGAAAAACGAAGCTGCCCACGCTATGACGGGCGTGAGCAGCCATCCGAATGCACGAAGAAAGAGTCGGAACCAGCGCACCGCTAACCCGGCCGGCGTCCCAGCACCGTGAACAGCTCGGCCAGTGCGAGTCCGGGAATAAACGCGACACCGAACGTGCCAAGCGTCCACCGGGCTTCCGGAAAGCGGATGAAGACCGCCACGATGGCGAGCACGATGGCGCAGACCACCGCAGGAATCATGACGCCGGGCACAGAGACCGACTTGCCCCGTACCGCACGGCTGGCGAGCGTCATGGCACCGAACCATGGCAGGTAGGTGCCCAGCATCCACCACACGGGATGGTACCACCAGTTGCTGAAGCCGCCGATTTCCGCCCAGCGATTGGTATAGATCCCGGCTGGCTGCAGGAGGGCCACGTCCACCAGCAGGAAGACCACCGTCGCGCCCAGGCCGATGCCCGCCGCGCCCGCGATGCCCTCGATCGTGCGCGCGCGAGTCCAGAGGCCCGGCATCACCACCACGACTGACAGCCCGATGAGCAGGACGATGGCGCCCAGGACGGTTTCGATCGGGGGGGCCGTAAAGCGGGTGATGAACGACATCAGCACCACGATGAGCGCCTCGAACAGTCCGAGGATGACCGCCTTGCTCAGGACGTGCCGAAGCGCGGTGACGTCGAATTCGCCTCGAGACTCGACTGCCGTTCCCATGGACTCTCCGATCAGGTGTGGGGACTGGCCGGAAGATAAGACACGAACCCCGACCGGGCCAAGGGCGCTACGGGAGCCTTCACGCCAGCCAGCAGGCGGCGATGACCACGTCAGTGAAAGCCCAGGCGCCAAGCGCCAGGTACATCCCACGCTGGTGCTCGGCCGGCACCCGAGATTCGGCTGTGCGGGCCCATGGGATCAGGACCGCCACCCACCCCGCGAGCGCAGCACCCAGCGCGACCCATCGCCAGCCCGGCCAAGTCCATGCTGCCGCCCTGCCTGCAAGACCAAAGCAGGCGAACGCCAGTAGTGTGGCCACGATCCCTATCCGGAGGCTGGTTCGCGCGCCAAGGCGCCGGGCCAGCGTCCAGTCGCCCCGCTCGGTGTCTTCCTGCAGCTGGTAGAGCTGCGTGAGCGGATACAGGCAGGCGAACAAGGCCCCGAAACCGGCCACGAGCCACCAGGCCCATCCGGTCGGCTGCGTACCGAGTGCCAGCCACCCCGCGAGCGGCGTAATGGCGCCGAAGCCGACCAGATTGATGGCCCAATCAGCGCCTGCCACTGCCTTGAGCCGCCACGGCGGGACGGAGTAGAGCACCGAGAGCACAAGGCACGCGGCGTACGCTGCCGCGTAGCCCGGCGTGAGCAATGCCAGTGCGAGGGCCAGCCCGGCAAGCATGAGTCCGAGCCCCCAGGCGAAGAGATGAGGCGGGGGCGGTGGGGGACGGCGCAGATAGGCGACATCGGACTCATCACGGTCGAAGGCGGAATTGATCGCGAGCGTGCCGCCGTTGAGGCAGGCGACCCAGAGCACGATGCCGAGCAGCGCGCGCTTCCACGGCAGCGGGCTGTCAGCAGGCCAGGCCGTGGCCGCGAGCAAGGCCCCCAGGGCCGTGTGTCCTGCCATGATGGGCCATTCAGCGGGACGCAGGTGGAGGATGTAGTCAAACGAGCGGCCCAGGAGCCGGTAGCCCGCCGCCCGTGCACCCGGGAGCGGGGCACCGCCCGTCACCACGTAAGTCCGAGCGCCGCAGCAGCGAGTCGAAGCCCATCCAGCGTGAGGTCGGGCTCGACGGCGTCGATGCTGCCGCAGAGGGGCGCTACCAGCCCGGCCAGGCCGCCGGTCGCGATGCAACGCGGCACGCCGCTGCCGGGCCACTCCTCTCGAATGCGCCGAACCAGGCCGTCCACTGCATCAGCAGCGCCGTAGAGGACGCCCGCCTGGATGCATTCTTCCGTCCGGCGCCCGATGACCCGATCCGGTCGCGTGAGTTCGGTGGCGGGCAGCTTCGCGGCACGGCGCGTGAGCTGATCAGCTGACGTGCGCAGTCCCGGCATGATGGCACCGCCGATGAATCGGCCCTCAGCGAGAATGCAGTCGAACGTCGTGGCAGTGCCGAAATCCACCACGATCACATCAGCGTGGTGGCGTTCCACTGCGGCGAGCACGTTCACGATCCGGTCCGCACCCACGGTCAGGGGCTCGTCCACGTCTAGCGTCACCGGCAGCGGGCTTCGTGCCGTCACCTGCTCCGGCCGGACCCCGGTGGCCATCGTCACGCCCTCGAGCACCCCCCGTGTCGCCGCGGGAGCCACCGAGGCGACGCAAGCTGCACGAACTTCATTGGGTGAATGGCCGAAGTGCACGAGGAAGCCGCCGATGGCCGCGGCCCACTCGTCGGGCGTGCGCTCCGGACTCGTGGTCATCCGCCAGTAGGAGGTGAACTCCACGCCGCGGACCAGGCCGGCCGTGATCTCCGTATTGCCGATGTCAAGAACGAGCAGCATGGTCCCCTACTCCGTGAGTGTGACGTGTGCCGCGGCTTCCACCGGTGCGGCGCGCACCAGGGCCAGCGATCCATCGGCGCGGCGCACGCGCAAGGCACCGTCGGACTCGATGCCCGCTGCGCGCCCCGCCTGTGGCGACGTCAGCTGGCGGTCACGCAGCCAGTCGCGCCCAGCGAGGGCGGCGAGTTCCGTGGCCGAGAGCGGCCCGGCGACTTCGCCGCTCTTCACCAGCGCCTCGGCAATCCGCTGGGCCAGCGGCTCCAGTTCCGCGGTCACCCCGTGATCGACAAGCCGCGCCGAGTTGCTGCGCAATTCATCCGGCAGCTCATTTCGCACGTTGAGGCCAACACCCACGGCCACCCAGGCGGGACGGTCGCCATTCCAGCGGGCCTCGCACAGGATTCCGCCAGCCTTCTTTCCGTGTGCCATGATATCGTTGGGCCATTTCAGCATGAGCCCCTCGGCGCCGAACGTGTCGAGCGTGTGCACGATGGCAAGTCCTGCCCGCAAGCTCAGCACCTGCAGGCCGCTGTCGCGCCGCGGGCGCAGCAGCACACTGAGCCACAGCCCGCCCGGCGGCGAGGCCCAGTCGCGACGCCGCGACCCACGCCCCGCCGTCTGCTCAAGTGCCGCTACCGCCACGCCCTGGGCGGCTCCCTGCTCTGCCAGTGCATGAACGGCATCCTGCGTGCTTTCGACGCTGGGAAACCAGCGCACCGCGACCGATCCAGCGTTCACGCGCGGAAGATCCACAAGAGCAGCAGCCCGAACGCGATCCGATACCACGCAAAGATGGCGAAGCTGCGATGCGAGACATAGCGCAGGAAGCCGCGCACGACGACCAGCGCTGCGATGAACGACACTGCGAATCCGATCGCGAGGATGGGCACGTCGGCAGCGCTGAGCAGGTCGCGGCTGGAATACAGGTCGAAGAGTGTCGCGGCGAACATTACCGGTATGGCGAGGAAGAAGGAAAATTCGGTCGCGGCGCGGCGGGTCAGCCCCAGCGAGAAGCCGCCAAGGATCGTTGCCCCGGAACGCGAAACTCCCGGGATCAACGCAAGCACCTGCGCCAGCCCGACACCCAGCGCAGTGCGGGGCGAAACGGCAAAGGCATCGTCATTCTGGCTGGGTGGCGCCCAGCGCTCGATGAGCAGGATCGCGATCCCGCCGACCACCAGG
>DASSOW010000412.1:0-6799 GCA_035700175.1 Gemmatimonadales bacterium
GAGCCATCGGGCCTCGATTTCGGCGCGCAGGGTACGCCAGACTTCGAGATCAATGACCATCTCCGGCTCCCACGATGCGGTGCTGGCCGGCGCGTGGTAGAGATAGAAGTTGCGGTCGTCGCTGCCCAGCTTGACGAACGCCTCGAGATCTCCCCGCTCCCAGCCCTCGCCGTGTCCCCGCGCCCACACCCGCAGCTCGCTGTAGTTGAGCAGGTTCTGCGCACCCGAGGCGAAGCGGACATAGGCTTCGGCGCGCTCGTTCACCGCGAGATCGGTCGCGATGACGCGCAGCGACTTTTCGTTGATCTGCTGGGTCAGCTGTCCCGAGCCGACATTCTTGTCGTTGAGCGCGTTGACCGCGCCGGGGGGCGGCGTATATCCCAGCTCCACATTTTCCGTGGAGACGGTGGCCGCGACCACGTCTCCATGGGGGAGCCCGGTGGAACCGCTCAGGCCGGCGATGGGAGTCTCGGCGCGGCGATTCCACGGCGCACCCACGAAGCGCATCCGCGCCAGGGCCAGGCGGCCGGTGAGGTCAGGTCCGGTGGTAGACGGCGGTGCGACAAACGTGAGCCGCAGCTGCTGGATGAGGCGGATGTTGGGCGAGCCAATCTCGAGCGCATTGGGGCCGTGCAGCGGCACCCGGTAGAGCGTCCAGCCGCCCTGGCCGTCACGGTCAAAGTATTTCTGGCCGCGCCCCTTCACGATGTAGCTGCTGTCCCGGAGGTCCACCACCATGCGGAACACGCTCTCGTTGGCGCCGCTGGCGTTCAGCAGGTTGTCGCCGTTCAGGTCCTCGGTATCGAGGTGACCGTTGCCGCTGGTACAGCGCGCGCCGAGATCGCCCCACGGGAAGATCTTCACGGAGGACTGCAGCTGGCGGTGGCAGAGCTCCACACCCGAGACCCAGGCGCCGTCGATATTCACGGAATCAGGCCGGTCATTCAGGATGCCGATGTCGTCGGTCGAGGCGTTGAAGATGCCGTCACTGCCGCGCTCGGTGTCGAGCCGGCCCACGCCCACGAGCTGCCGGCCGCTGTACACCGTGTCACCTGAGGCGGTCGCGAGGCTCTCCGGCGCAAAGGCCACGGCATCCTCGTTGACGCTGCCCAGGTCGATGATCATCTGCATGTGGGCCGAGTCCGCCGTGTGCGCGCCCGACTCATACACGTAGAACTCGAGGTACTCCGAGCGGGAGAGGTCCACACCGGTGGAGCTCAGTGCGGTCACCATGGAGCGCCAGCGCGGCCGGCCCGGGCGCGGATCGAAGGTCCACTGGTACTGGAAGTCGTCGGGCGAGACCTGCCGAAGGAACCCGCCGATGGTATCGGCCTGCAGGCCGAGCCAGAGGACGGTCTCGAACTGGTCGCCCTTGCCCGCCAGCACGACGGTCGAGTCAATGTCCTGCGGCCGCCAGCGCGAGACCGCCCCGGCGTCGTTGGGAATCAGGTTCTGCCAGCTCAGCTGCGCCGCGTCCGCCGTATCGAAGGCGCCGCCGAAGCCAAGCAATGGATCCACGCCGTCCATCCGCTGGGGCGCACTGCTGAGTCCCCAGACCTGCTCGAAGAGCGAGATCGGCGTGCCGACATCGCGCTCGAATTCCTCGAGATACGCCGCGCCAGACCGATTCGGATCCGGTTTCGAGAAGGCCAGCTCGCCGTTGATGTCAAGCCGGGATGGCGCGGTGGACCTGGTGGTGCTCAGCCCATTCATGAATCGGGTGATGGCGTCGGAGCGGAAATGCAGGTCGGTGCTGATCCCGCCCACCATGTTGGCCTTGGCCTCGAAGCCAAGCTGGGGACGGTTGAAGGCACTGGCCTCGCGCTGGAAGACACCGATCAGGTTGACCGAACCGACCTGCCCCAGCGAATAGCGGGAGGTGAGCCCGATGATGGAAGTCGGCGCGACGGCAAAGAGATCCTGCTGCTCGAAGCGCGCCTTGACGGTGCCACCGCTGCTGCCAAACAACGCGTCGGGGTCGGTGAACGTGACCACGCCGGTGCCGTAATCAATGGTGTAGTCCACTCCGCGCACCAGCAGCCGGCTGTTCACCTCGATCTGCTCCGAGCCCTCCTTGAGCTGGATCGCGTTGAGGCTGAGCTGCGAGCGGTCGCCTCCGGAGGCAGCGTTGTACTGCAGCCGGAACTGGAAGCGTGACGGCGGTCCCTGGGGTGAAAGAATCAGGTACGCCGGCGTGCGATACAGCGAATCGGTGACCTCGGCGGGCGTGAGCCGGCTCGGGTCGGCGAAGGGCTGCAGGTCGGGAAAAACGATGTACGACTCCCGCAGCACGCCCGTGGTACTGATGGAGTCGCGGGCGCGCGGAAAGAGCCGGTTGGCCACGTCGAACGTGGCCGGGTCGGCTGGCACCGCGAGGCCCAGCTGGGCCAGGTATGTCGGCGCGCCGCCCTGTGGGCGCTCGGTCTGGTTGAGCGTCACCGCCACCTTCAGGCTGTTGCGATCAAGATCGCTACCAGCCACCCGGTAGATCTGCCGCATCTCGTGGCGGAAGGTGCCAGCTTCGGGGCCCCGGCGGGGCTCGACGATCAGCTCCAGGGAGTCCACCACCGTCGGCTGGTCAACGTTCGGGAAGGTGCCGACCCGGCCACCCGAGGCCGTGGTGTAGCTGACGGCGAGATAGTCAGTGGGGTCGAGCTTGATGGACAGGGCGAACCAGAGGCCCGATGGGTCGAGGTAATAGTCGCGGCCCTGCAGGAGGAGTTCCCACTGGACACCCTCGTCCGGCGCCACCTGGCCCAGCCGCTGGGTCGGATCGGCCGAGTTACTGGCAAACGCCTTCACCCCGCCCAGCGTCGGCGTGACGTTATTGCCGGCAGTGGCCGCGCGATAGCGATACACCCGCACCTGCGCCGGCCTCGCATCTGCCGGCAGCACGGAGGAATCGAGGTTGAGGATGTCGAGCGACGGATATCCGGCGATCCGGGTCGGGTCCACCACCCAGTAGAAGCGGCCCGACTCGAAATCGAGGTCCCGAATCTGACGGTCCTGCGGAGCCGCCGAGGTGCCGGTGCCGATCTGGAAGACGCGCTCGTTGAGGGAACTGCCCTTCTGGGTGGCAAAGAGCGCCTGGAACTGCATCGGCCCGACTTCGAACAGCCCGTTCACGCCAAAGTTGCTGCGCGGCACGGCGGCGGTGAGGAACCGGGACGGCGGCGGCTGGAAGGTGACGGTGCCGACTTCCACCCGCTGCACGATTTCGTCGCTCAGCCCCTGGTAGTAGACCTGGATGTTGTTGTTGGCCGTGAAGTCGCGGTCCGACTGGTAGTCCACGTTGACGTGCACCCGTCGCCCGATGAGGCCGGACGAGCGTACGTCAATGTTGTTCTCCAGTTGCGGCGCCTTGATGCGCCCGCCACAGCCGGCGGTGGGATCGTTCAACTCGGCCGGGGTACAGCGTTCGTTCTTGACCCGTTCGGTCCGGATATCGAGGCTGGCCTGACCGTCGATGGCGAGATCGGCGTACCTTTCATCCAGTCCGAGGATGCCGCGCCGCTGTTCTGGCGCCCGGGTCGTATCCACGGCGCCGCGCCCGTAGATGCTGAGCGCCCGGCGCGCATTGGTCCGCGCCATGTGCGCCGAGTCGAGTGCCGCGCTGACCGCACTGTCGAACTGCACCAGGCCCTGATGGCCGCCGAGCCAGGGTGCCCGCATGGCCGCCGGCTGCCGCAGCTGGGGCATCTGTATATCGAAGCGCGCCGGTGGCGGCGGCAGCGTGCTGTCCGGCACCTGCGCCAGCGCCGCTCGCGGCAGGGCGAGCACCAGAAGACCCACGAGGGTGGTGAGAGAGCGACGGGCCACGCGAACTCGGAATCGGGACCGGGGTATCAAGGAAGGACGGGGCAGAATATAATGATGGGTCAAAACCCTTACAACCACATTACTTAGACTGTGCGAAGACTGACCCGCTACGTGCTTGGCAGACTGGTGGCGCCGTTCGGCTTTGCGCTGGCGGCGCTCACCGGCTTCATGCTGCTCAACCAGGTGGCCCGCCAGTTCTCGAAGCTGGCCGGCAAGGGGCTCGACTGGAAGGTCATCGCCGAGGTATTTGTCCTGGCGCTGCCATTCATCATGGCGCTCACCCTGCCGATGGCCGTGCTGGTGGCCACCCTCTACGGATTCAGTCAGCTCGCCGCCGAGAATGAGATCACCGCCATGCGGAGCAGCGGGGTCAGCGTGGGACAGCTCCTGCGCCCCGTGCTGCTGGTATCGATGCTCATTGCCGTGGCCACCTTCGGATTCGTGGATCAGGTGCTGCCCCGCAGCAATACCCGGCTCCGGACGCTCTTCTTTGACATCGCCCAGAAAAAACCGACGTTCGAGCTGCACGAGCAGGTTGTCAACGACATTCCGCAGTCACAGTACTTCCTGCGCGCGGCCAAGATCGACCAGGCCAGTGGCCAGCTCCGGAACGTGTCCATCTACGACATGGGCGGGCAGGCCGGCCGCCGGATCATCTATGCTGACAGCGGTGTCATGGCCGTGGCCGGCCCAACCGGCAGCGACCTCCTGCTGACTTTGCACGCCGGCGAGGTGCACGAATTCCCCACCTCGGCGCCCAGCGACTTCCGGCTGGTGCGATTCGACGAAAACCAGGTGCTGCTGCGCAACGTTTACGACAAGTTCAAGCGCAACGAGGGCGCCGTCGTCAGGGGTGACCGGGAACAGAGCACCTGTGAAATGCTGGGAGTGGTCCGCGCGTCGGAGCGCGATCAGGCCCAGGCAAGGGTGGATCGCGCGGCGCTGCTGGATCGCGACCTCCGCTACCTGCTGGACCTGCCCGCCTTGCCGCCACCGGAACCGGTGGAGCAGGCGCCGGCCAGCGGCTACTGCGCCTGGGCCGGCGCCCTTCGCGATCTCATTCTTCCAAGGACGGCTGAGGCACAGGCGACTGCACAGCGCAAACCACCGATCCGGCAGAGCGCCGCGCCGGCCGCGCCGCCCAGCCGGCTGTCGGCATACAGCGAAATTCGGAGCACCGCCGGCCGGGGTGAGGACGCCGAATACCAGGGCGATCGCTACCTCGTGGAAGTGCATAAGAAGTGGGCCATTGCCTTTGCCTGCCTCCCCTTTGCGCTGGTGGGAATCGTGGTGGCGCTGCGTTTCCCCCGCGGCGGGATGGGGCTGGTGATCGGCGGTGCCATGGGGGTCTTCGCCATCTTCTGGGTGGGACTCACCGCTGGTGAGGCGCTCGCGGACCGAGGGATTCTCTCGCCCTGGCTGGCCATGTGGGCGCCGGACATCATCCTGTCGGTGGTCGGGCTGGTGGGACTCCTGCTGGTGAGCCGGGAAATGGGCTCGACCCGCGGAGGTGACTGGCAGGAAGTCACCGAGTGGCTGGGCGAGCAGTGGCGCAGGCTGCGCCGGCGGGGCGCCACATGATCCGGCTGCTCGACCGTTACGTCCTGCGCTCGTGGATCAAGCTGTTCGTGGTCACCGCCATCGGCTTCCCGATCGTGGCGGTCGTCTCGGAGATGATCCAGGATCTCCACGAACTACTGGGGAAGGGCCTCTCGATCCGTCAGATTGTCATCAGCTACATCTACGGCATCCCGGCCTGGACCTCGCAAGTGATGCCCGCGGCGGTGCTCTTCGCCACCATCTTCACCGTCGGCAACATGGCTCGGCACTCCGAACTGACCGCCGCCAAGGCGGGCGGGGCGAGCTTTCAGCGCCTGGTGCTCCCCCTGTTCCTGGCGTCGGTGGCCGCCTCCGCGCTCGCCATCGTCGTGGGGGAGCTGGCCGTGACTGCGAGCGCACGCCAGGTGACGTTGCAGAAGGATCCTTCCACAATCAACACCGGCGGGCGCTACAACTTCGTCTTTCGTGCCGACGAGGGCTGGATGTACGCGATCCGCACCCTCGACGTGGCGTCGCATACGTTGCGTGACCTGGTACTCGAGCGGGCCGGCACTGGCGACGACTACCCCACCCTCGTGGTCCGCGCCGACAGCGCCACCTGGGCCGACTCGACCGCCCACTGGACCCTCTGGAATGGCCAGAGCCGCGTCCTGGGAAGCCCCGGCCGGCTGGCCACCTTCAACTTCGCGCGGATGCAGCTGGCGGAGTTCTCCCAGGGCCCGGAGGACCTGCTGGTGGAGAACAAGGCGCCGGAAGCCATGCGTTACGCCGAACTGGGCCGCTACATCGATGCCGTGCGCCGGGCCGGCAGCCCTACCGGCAAGCTCGAGGTCCAGCGGGCCCAGCGGATCTCCATCCCGGTGGCGTGCCTCGTGATTGCGCTGTTCGGCGCGCCCCTCGCGATGGCCGCGCCGCGCTCCGGTACGGCCTTCGGCATCGGTGTAAGCCTGGCTGCCACGGTGATCTACATCCTGCTTTTCCAGATCGTCACCGCCATGGGTGACAAGAACGTGATGAACCCGACCCTGCTGGCGTGGATGCCCAATGCGCTGTTCCTGGTGGCGGGGCTGGTGTTGATGGACAGGGTGAGGTCGTAGGGATCAGGGACCAGGGGTTAGGGGTCAGGGGTCAGGGAGTAGAGAAGGGGCCGGAACTCAGTGCGAGTCCCGGCCCCTCCGTCTTTTCCTAATCCCTAATCCCTAATCCCTAATCCCTATCCCCTAGAAGGAAGACTTCGCCCCGAACTGCATCCGCCAGCGCGAGGAGTTGGGACCCCGCACGGTCTTGACGATCTGGTCGGCGTCGGGCGGCGAAAAATTGTAGATGGGCCGGTTATTGGCCGCATCGTAGCCCACCGCGCGCAGGAAGGACGGGCCTTCCTCGAAGGCGCTCACCTGCTTGAAGGCGCCCCACTCCTTGT
>DASSOW010000413.1:0-5056 GCA_035700175.1 Gemmatimonadales bacterium
CATGGTGTCCTCCAGGGTTGGCGGGCTGGCGCGAATGGCGCCTAGGCCCTAACATTCTACCGTTCGGTTGATGATAATATTCAACCGATAGGTTGATGATGTCAAGACCCCCCTGGAGCCGGGTGAGCCGATGCTGGACCAAGTCTATGGCGCTATCGCAGATCCGACCCGCCGAGCCATCCTGAATGTGCTGGCGGAAGGGGAGACGAATGTCGGCTCGCTGGCGGAACGGTTCCCGATTTCGCTCAACGGGGTGTCCAAGCACGTGAAGGTGCTGGAGCGCGCTGGGCTGGTGGAGCGCACGGTCCTCGGCCGGGAACACCGGCTCCGGCTCAACGCCGGCCCGCTGCAGGAGGCGGCAGCGTGGCTGGAGCATTACCGGAAGTTCTGGAATGAGAGACTGGACGCATTGCAGACGTACCTCGAGTCACGAAAGCACGAAAGACACGAAAGCACGAAAGAGACGTAAGCTTCGTGATTTCGTGTTTTCGTGTGAGCCTTTGCGGAGTCCCGTCCTGGCATGGTGGCCGGAGAATGAATGATGACAGTGAGTGACAAGGCGGGTCCTCAGCTGGTGGTCCGTCGAACAATTGCCGCACCGAGGGAGCAGGTGTTCAACGCGTGGCTGGATTCCGAGGCCATGGCGCACTGGATGCGGGCCGATACGTTCGATGATTCAATCGTGACAGTGGACCCGCGCGTGGGCGGCGGGTTCCGGGTGGTGATGGTCCCGAAGGACCGGGAGCCGGTGGAGCACTGGGGCGAGTATCTCCGGATCGAGCCGCCGTCGCTGCTTTCATTTACCTGGATCTCGAAGAACACCGATCACTGGCCCAGCGAGGTGACGATCGAGTTTCACGAACAGGGCGACGGCACCGAGCTGGTGCTGACGCATCGCGGGCTGCCGGACAGGGCGGTCAATGGGCACCGGGCTGGATGGACGGAGATTTTCGAAGTTCTCGCGAGCTGGATGGTTGGACAGTAGGGCGGCTCGGCGGCTCGAGGGTGTCATTGCGAGCAGCCCGACGTCAGAGTCACCGGCGGTGCTTTTTCAACGCAGTGGCGCAAAGGACGCAGAGGAATCGCAGAGGACTCCGTGTGCAGGTGACGCACCGATCCTCCCTGCAAGACCACACACATTTTGTTGATGCTTGATTGGAAGATTGGGACTTCCCAGGCCCGCAAGACTTTCTGCGCGCCTCTGCGTCCTTTGCGGCTCTGCGGTGGAAGGGCCAGGTTTGGGAGTGAGGCCGCTTTCGGGCTGCAAGGTTGCCTCGCCGAGACCGTGCTGCCGCACGGACCCTCGACTCTCGACTATTTTCCCCCATGCTCATATCCCACCCCGTCCCCACCGAAGCCCCCGACTACTACTTCCGCTACATCAGCCAGGTGCCGAGTGGCGTTGATATCCGCCGAGTACTCGAGACCCAGCTGGATGAGACGCTCGAGCTGCTAAACAGCATTCCGGAAGACAAGTCGCGCAATCGCTACGCTCCGGGCAAGTGGAGCATCCGCGAGGTGATGGGCCACGTGAACGACTGCGAGCGGCTGTTCGTGTTCCGGGCGATGTGGTTTGCCCGCGGGTTCGAGAGCCCCCTGCCGAGCTTTGACCAGGACGCCGCGATGGCGGCGGCGCGGTTTGACGAGATTCCGCTTGCCGATCATGCCGCCGAGTTTCGAGCGTTGCGCGAGAGCACGGTGCGGTTCTTCAACGGGCTGCCGGATGACGCGTGGATGAAGCGTGGCACCGCCAGCGAATCGTCCTTCACCGTGCGCGCACTGGCGTATATCGCCGCAGGGCACGTGGAGCATCATTCACGGATTGTGAGAGAGCGGTATTTAGGGGTTAGGGATTAGGGATTAGGGTGGCAAGACGGAGCTCAGCCCGTTCGCCCTAACCCCTAGCCCCTGGTCCCTACTTCACTCCCCCCATCAACCCCTTCACCGGCCTGATCATCACGAACGCCACCAGCGACGCGGCGAGGCAGACGGCGGCGATGACGCCAAAGAGCTGGGGCAGCGGCGCCGAGGAGATGAACCCGGCGGCGAAGCCGGCCACCTTGTTGCCCACCGAATCCGCCAGGAACCAGACGCCGAGCATGGAGCCGACAATCTTGACAGGGGAGAGCTTTGTGAACACTGACAATCCCACCGGCGAGATGCAGAGCTCGCCCAGCTCCTGGATGAAGTAGCAGCCGATGAGCCAGAAGGGGCTCACCCGGAGCGCCGGTGCTGCCTCGAGGTGGAAAGCCGGGATCAGCAGGAAGAGAAACGACGCGCCGATGAAGAAGAGCCCGAAGGCGAACTTGGCCGGCGTGGATGGCTCCCGATGCCCCAGCGCAGTCCAGAGCCAGGCGAAAATCGGTGAGAGGATGATGACGAAGATCGCCTGGATGGTAAGGAACCAGCTGGTCGGGAAGCTGAACCCCATGATGGACGTCTGGGTGTAGCGATCGGCAAAGAGATTGAGGGTGGATCCCGCCTGCTCATACGCGCCCCAGAACACCGCCGCAAACACGAAGAACACCGCCATGGCGCCGAGGCGTTTCCATTCGGTGGTGGTGAAGCCCCAGAAAGACGGCTGGCCCCGGTTTTCACCGGGGTCACGTGTTAGACGGCTGGACGGCTGGCTCTCGCGAGGGGAGCTTGCTTCCAGGCGCTGTCGTGCGAGCCGGTCCACCGCAGGTTGGAGATGCTTCTTGCCGGCAACGTACTGGATCACGCCAAGCGCCATGCCGACGCCGGCGCACGCAAAGCCGAGGTGCCAGTCGACCCGCTGGGCGAGGTAGCCGGCGATGAAGGGGCCGAGTGCCGCGCCCAGGTTGATGCCCATGTAGAAAATGGAAAACCCGGCATCGCGCCGGGTGTCGTCGGTCTCGTAGAGCGAACCGACAATGCCGCTCACGTTGGGCTTGAGCAGGCCAGTGCCGATCACGATGAGGGCGAGGCCGGCGTAGAACGCCGGCAGCGGATGGAATGCCAGGGTGAAGTGCCCCAGCATGATGATGATCCCGCCGTAGAGCACGCTCTTGTACTGGCCCAGCCATCGGTCGGCGATGATGCCGCCGATGATGGCTGCAGCCCAGACGCTGGCGGTGTAGGTGCCGTAGACCGAACCCGCGTGCCGGTCGTCGAACTTGAGCACGTGCACCATGTAGAGGATGAGGAACGCGCGCATCCCGTAGTAGCTGAAGCGCTCCCACATCTCGGTGAAGAAGAGGGTGGAGAGGCCGCGCGGATGGCCGAAAAAGGTCGCTGGCTGCGGGTCTTGGGTCATGGGTCGTGGGTCATGGGTCATGGGTCAAGCGCTTAGCGCTTAGCGCACAGCGAATAGCGCGCACAGCCATTACCACCGCCACCACATACAGCCACCACGCCAGGTCCGGCTGGAAGGCGGCGATGACATGCCAGGCGGGGACGAACAATACCAGCCATGCCACCACAAGCGGCACGATGAGCCAGGCGACCGTGGCGAGGATCGGTCGCCCCGAGAGTCGACGGGTCCGGAACAGGAGCACGGCCAGCAAGATAGTAAGGCCGAGGAGGAGCAGGTTGAACAGCAGGGTCAGGCGTTCATGGCCTGGGCCTGTGTCGGGGAGGGGCTCGCCGCTCGCCATGCTGAGGATCACGTGCGCCATGGCGCGCACCGTGGCGCCGTCGAGCACCGAGGCACCGTGGGGTGACGAAAAGGTATCGAGCGCGTTGACCACGTTGGCGGCGACATAGACGCCGGTGCGGGACGCGGGGTCGAAGAAGATGGATGACTGGAAATTGACGGTGCCGCCATCGATGTTGAGCAGGTGGTGGCCGCTGCTCCGCACCGATTCCCAGCCAATGCCGTAGCCCGGCGGCGGGGTCTCGATATGCATGGCCGCCATGCCGGCCGGTGAGAGAATGCTCCTGTCCCCGTAGCGGCCGTCATTCATCTGGGCGATGAGATACTGCGCCATGTCCTCCGTGCTGGCGATGATGTAGCCGGCGGGAAGTTCGCCCCGATTGAATGGGAAGGTCGCGGCGACGGGGATGCCGAACCACCACCGGTGGCCCGTGGCCATGCCATGCTGCATGGCCTCGTCCTGCGAGGTGAAGCTGTTGCGCATGTCGAGCGGCGCGAAGATGTGCTGCTGGACGTATTCCTCATATGACTGGCCCGACACCAGCTGGATCAGCAGACCCAGGGTCTCGTAGCCGGCATTGGAGTAGACGAAGCCGTCGCCCACGGGCCGGCTCAGCTCCTTGGTCCTGAGCAGGCGTACGTTCCGCTCGATGGTGCCGTGGTCTTCGTCGGTCACGAGCTGGGTCTGGTAGAGCTGGGGCAGGCCGCTGGTCATGGTGAGCAGCTGCCGCACCGTGATGCGCGCCGATGCCACCGAATCGGCGACCGCGAACCAGGGGATGTAGCGCTGCACCGGCGCGTCGAGCTCCACCTTGCCGGCCTCGACCAGCTGCATCACGGCGAGCGCGGTGAACGACTTGGTGATGGAGCCGATCATGAACGGCGTCGCCGGCGTCACCACTCGTCCCCTGGGCTCCGAATTGCCGTAGGTCTTGAGGTAGACGATGCTGTCGCCCTGGACGATCGCGAGGCCGAGGCCGGGGATGCGGGACGAGTGCATCTTGTCATGGACGTACTGATCGATCGCCGCGAGGTCCATCTTGCCGGTCGGGGCGGGTACGGGGGAGTGGCAGGCGACGAGGGCGCAGATGGACAGTTGGAGAGCTGGACAGATGGACAGGCGGCGGAATGGGGACATGATTAATAGTAGCTGTGAGCTGCGAGCTGCGAGCTGTGAGCTGTGAGCTGCGAGCTAAGCTTTGCATCATCGCGAGGCGCCGAGCACGTCGATTCCACGGTCACTCATTCGTCGAGGGGGCAGGAAGCAACCTCATATCTGTTCCGTCCACTCACGCTGGGGGCCTGCCATGCGACTCGACATCTATCTCAATTATCCGGGAAACTGCGAGGCGGCGTTCCGTTTCTATGAGCAACACCTGGGCGGGCGTATCCTGAGTATTGCGCGGCACGGCGAGCAGCCGGTCCCGAGCAATCTCCCGG
>DASSOW010000414.1:0-5478 GCA_035700175.1 Gemmatimonadales bacterium
CACGGGGCTTTCGTTGGGCCAGCCGGAGGTCTTTAGCCTCCGGCGGGGCGAGCGCGGCGGCCGAGGTTGGCAACCATGTTTTCAGACATGACCGCGGTTGCCCCGGCGCCTGGCCCTAAAGGACCAGGCTGTGTGAACGGAAGCACCCTGAAGGGCGCTGGAGCAATCCTCCGGTGCGCTCGGATTAGCGGAGTGGTCGGATGCTCGTAGATCTGTCCCGGGGATTGCTGGCGCCCGAATGGAGCATCACCTATCCGCAGCTCGTCGTGTTCGGATTGGCGCTGCTGCTGCTGATGCTCGATGCGTTCGTGCCGCGCCGCCTCCACTATGGGTTGCTGACGGGGGTATCGCTGCTCGGGTACGGGTTGGCGGCGGCGGCGCTGTGGACCCAGGACGGCAAGAACGAGATGACGTTCTGGTGGTCGTTCCGGGCTGACGGACTCTCCGTCTTCCTCTCGCTGGTGATTCTCGTCTCGGCCATCCTGAGCGTGCTCACGGCGGCGTCGTACGTCGAGCAGCTCGAAGGGCACTTACCGATCGGCGAGTTTTACGTGCTGCTGGCTTTCGCCGTCCTGGGGGCGATGCTGGTGGGAGCGGCCGGCGATCTGGTGGCGATCTTCGTCGCCATCGAGTTGTCGTCACTGGCGACCTACATCCTCACCGCGTTCGCCAAGCGGCGGCTGACCGCCCTCGAAGGCGGTATGAAGTATTTCCTGCTCGGAATCTTCGCCTCGGCCATCCTCGTCTACGGCATGACCTGGGTCTACGGGCTGACCGGCACGACGGACCTCGACGGGATCGCCCGTGCCATGCAAAACAATGTCGTGGGCGGAGAGACGCTCCTCGACCCGGCGATCGTGCTGGCGCTGCTGCTGGTCATCGTCGGACTTGGGTTCAAGATGGCGGCGGTGCCGTTCCACTTCTGGACGCCGGATGCCTACGACGGCGCGGCCACTCCGGTGACGGCCTACATGTCGGTGATCCCCAAGGTGGCGGCGTTCGCGGCGGCGATCCGCATCCTGGTGCAGGCGCTGGGGCCCTTGAGCAACGACTGGGTCAACGTCATCGCCGTGCTGGCGCTGGTGACGATGACCTTCGGCAACGTGGTGGCCATCGCCCAGCTCAACGTCAAGCGCATGCTGGCCTACTCCTCCATCGCTCACACCGGCTACATGATGGTCGGTCTCGCCGCCTACCGCTCCACCGGCGGCTTCCCCGCCCCCGGCGTGACCCCCACCACCGGCGACAACGGCATCACCGCCCTGCTCATCTACCTGCTGGCTTATGCGGTGATGAATATCGGGGCGTTTGCGGTGGTGACCTGGGTGCAGCACCGCGGTCGAGGCATGTATCTGGAGGACTACAACGGGCTGGCCAGCCGCGAGCCACTGGCGGCGGCGGCGCTGACCGTTTTCCTTATCTCGCTGATGGGTATTCCGCCGACGATCGGGTTTTACGCGAAGTACCAGGTGATCGTGGCCGCCATCGAGATCGGCACGGTCGGGCTTATCCTGGCGTTGGGTATCGTCATCCTGTCGGCGGTGAGCGCGTTCTACTACCTGCGAGTGGTGGCGGCGATGTACTTCAACCCGGCCCCGGAGCGCGAGTTGCGCCCGGCGCGGACCGGCCTGCTCAACGTCGGGATTGGGGCGATGGCGGTGGTCACGCTGCTGGGCGCCATCGTCGGCTCGGGGCGCGTCTTCGAGCTGGCCGACCGCTGGTACCGGGCACTGACGGTGACGATTGCCGCGGTCGGGATGGGCGGCTGAGACTCTTGTGATCTGAGGCACCAGCCGTAGGTGCGATCCGGGCAAGGTACTCTTTGGCGTGGCAGTTCGGTTTTTTCGCTTTGTGCATGGCGAATCACCTCGACTGGAGGACTTCATGCCTCAAGGTGCGCTCGGCAAGGCGATGCGCATTCCTGGGGATCAACGAGCATGGGATCATGGTGTTTCCGTCTATGATGATTTTGAGGCCGCCTGCGCCGTGGCAGCGCGGATCAGGTACGGTCCTGGTTCCTACATTGCGGCGATTTCATTACCTGAGGGTCACGGTCTCGAGGTCGTTCAGACAGGACGGGACGAGCACCACTACACTATCTATGCAGAAGCTGATGTCCTGCTGGGCTACGTAAACGCGCCAGCCGTCAGGATGCCGAGAGCACCAGTCGCCAAGGAATAGACCGATGAGCGAGTTTTTTCAGTTGATCGATCGGACGACCGGAAATGTGATAAAGGACTACGAGACCGAGGCGGCTGCATTGAATGAGCTCGAGACCGTTGCACGAACTCACGGTCTCGAAGAGATTCGAGACTTCGCCCTTCTCGAGTTCCGGGACGGATTGCCGATCCGAGCCGCAATGGAGGAGGAGTTGGCTGCACTCGTGCAAGCCATCGATCCCCAGTTTTGGGGTGTCAAGACCGCTGCCGCTGGCGTTGCGCGCTAACGGTGACGCTGGCCTCGGTCGGGATGGGCGGCTGAGCAGACACTGCGTCCGCGCTTAACTCGCCATGCTGCCGTACCGCAGAGGGTTGCGTCGTTCGGCTTCCCGCGCCGCCGCGATACGCTCGGGGGTGCGCACCGGGATGACGTGGACGTAGATGCCCTCGTCGGCGATCAGGGACGCCACCCGGTCGAGCACGAGATCACCGACCTCGTCTGGGCCGTCGACGTCTGCCGTGGCGAGCACATGAATGCTCTCCGGATCATCCGTGGCGGGGACCACTTCAAAAGTCGTCGATGGGTAGCGTTCAATGATTGTGCGCTGCAATTCCTGGATGGCTTGGTGCGTTCGCTCATCCAAGGTCCCGAGACTGAATTCACCGTCATCGTTCATGGTTGACGTTCTCCTGACTGCGTCACGGCAGCGACGAATGCTTCAGCGCGCCGCACAGCACGGGCGGCTCGCACTTCGGCGACGTGAATCTTCTCGATGGTAGTCTGCCGTCTCCCGCACGCGATAGTTGTGCTCGAGGGTGCCACGGAGGTCCGGTGAATAGCGTTTTCGCCGATTGATCAAGTCACCGTTGAATCGGGCCTGTACGAAGCCGTGACCCCACTTCTCCGTTTCTTTCGGCGGCCGGATGCCGGCTTCGATCAAGGCATGGATTGCCGCCTGGTAACACGCATAGTATGCGCGGTTTGCGCAGTTGTTGAACCGGCGGTTGGCGAATTCGCTCTGCGCCCCATCGATGCTCTCCTTCGCCTTCTCAAGATAGACAGTCCCGCGGTCAGTCATGCTGGACTAACACTGCGGACGACGGCCCGGATGATCGCCGCGACACAGGCCGGGTTTCCTTCCGATGCGCCTGCCTGGCGCTGTTGGGACGGGGTGACATCGGCGTGCGCCAACCCGAGCGCTTCGGCTCGCTCGAATTCCTGGCAAGAGATGGGACGCATCTTCCCGGCACTGTGGGGGACAACCCCCACGCGCTCAGCCAGCAGCCTCCGGATGTGTTTGAGGAGACCGGCAAGAGCGACAAGGAGGAAGACATGCGATCAAGTTGTCATCTCCAAAGAGGTCGCCTGACTATGCGCTAGCGCGCATAGTCGACGGCACGGGTTTCTCGGATGACCGTGACCTTGATCTGCCCTGGGTATTCGAGACTCTCCTCGATCTTGCGCGAAACATCGCGGGCCAGCCGCGACGCGGCCAGATCGTCGATCGAATCCGGGGAGACCAGGATGCGCACCTCGCGCCCGGCCTGGATGGCGAAACTCTTCTCGACGCCTTCGAAGGAGTTGGCCACCCCCTCCAGCGCCTCCAGCCGCTTGATGTAGGTTTCGACCATCTCCCGCCGCGCGCCGGGCCGGGCGCCGGAGATGGCGTCCGCGGTGGCGACGATAAAGGCCTCGACCGTCTGCGGCTCCTCCTCCCCGTGGTGGGCGGCGATGGCGTGCACGATCTTCGAGGAGCGACCCAACCGCTTGGCGATATCGGCGCCGATCAGCGCATGCGGTCCTTCCACCTCGTGGTCGACCGCCTTGCCGATGTCGTGCAGCAGCCCGGCGGTCTTGGCCACGTTGACATCCGCGCCCAGCTCGGCGGCGAGCGCCGCGGCGATCATCGACGTTTCCAGCGAGTGCCCGAGCACGTTCTGCCCGTACGACGTGCGGAACTTCAACCGCCCCAGCAGCTTGATCAGGTCGGGGTGCAGACCGGGGACGTTCGCCTCGTAGGCGATCTTCTCGCCCTCTTCGCGCATCACCTGCTCCAGCTCGGTGCGCGTCTTGGCGACGACCTCCTCGATGCGGGTGGGGTGGATGCGCCCGTCCTGCAACAGCTTGTTGAGCGCCCGCCGCGCGACTTCCCGCCGCACCGGATCGAACGCGGAGATGGTGACCGCCTCGGGGGTGTCGTCGACGATGAGGTCGACCCCCGTGGCCTGCTCCAGGGCGCGGATATTGCGCCCCTCGCGGCCGATGATGCGACCCTTCATGTCGTCGGAGGGGAGTGGAATGACAGAGACGGTCGACTCGGAGACGTAGTCCGAGGCGATGCGCTGGATGGTGGTGGCCAGCACCCGGCGCGAGCGCCGGTCGGCCTCTTCCCGCAGCTCGAGATCCAGCTCGTGCAACCGACGCGCGGCCAGTCCCCGTGCCTCTTCCTCGACCTCGCGGACCAACTCGTCCTTGGCCTCGTCCGCTGTCAGACCGGCGACGCGCTCCAGCTCCTGCAAATGCCTGTCGCGAGCCGCGTCCAACTCGGCCTGTTGGCGGGCGCGGTCAGCATCGAACTCGGCCTGCTTGCGGCTCCGCTCCGTCTCCCAGGCCTCGCGCGAGCGCTGCGTCTCCTGGTCGAAGCGGCGCAGATCGCCTTCGCGCTTGTCCAGAACGCTCGATTTCTGGTCGATCGATTCTTCTTTTTGCTCGACGCGGCGCTCGATGCGCTCGATTTCCTTGCGTCGTTGCGAGATTTCGCGGTCAAGATCCGCGCGCAGGCGGATGGCCTCGTCCTTGGCCTCGAGGGCGGCATCGCGTCGTCGGGTTTCGATTTCCTCCAGGATGCGGTCGGCTTCGGCCTGCGCCTGCTTGGCGCGGGAGTTGGCGCGTCCTTCCAGGTACCACCGGGTCGCGAAAAAGGTGGCAATGACGACGAGAAGGGCCTCGAGGACGCCGAGGATGAACGTTTGGGTAGTCATCGGCATCCCTGATACATTGGGTTGTGACGCGCGCACGCGTACCGGCGCACGGCATAAGAAACATCAGCCCCGTTGCCGGGGACTGTGCATTGACCAAAAGCGTGGTAAGACGTCGGTCTTTGTGGCGCAAAGGCCCAAAGGGCACACGTTGAGTTGCCTGCGCTTACCCCACCCAGGGCCATGATACGTTTCAGGCCGAGGGGTCGTCAATCCGGTATTAACCGAGGCACGCAACTGAGCTGGCGCGCGTTGAGCGCGCCAGCCAACCATTGTCTTGGGGCGACCGTTCCGTACAGGGTGTACGGAGCGTCGGTATTGGTGATCAGCCCTCCCCGGA
>DASSOW010000415.1:0-4502 GCA_035700175.1 Gemmatimonadales bacterium
GACGGCGCTAGCGCCGTTTGCGGGCTTCAGCAACCTTCTGGTCACCACTTGCTGCGGCGATTACGATGACTCGCTGGCAATGGTCGGCGATGCCAGCGACGCCGATGCGGAGCTGTTCTGGCTGGACTACTCGCGATATGAGCCAGCATTGTCGGGCGCAGCCCTGGCCGAATGGGTCGCGGCGCGCGTCGCCTCGCGGCGGGCCGCGACCGACCACCCGATCCTGGTTGCGGGGACCCCCGGGGAGACCGCCCAGGACCAGCAGTTCAATGAAGCGCTCGAGGAGCGCCTGTCAGCGATTCCCGGGGCCTGCTTCTGCGACCTCCGCCCTATCGGACGCCAGCTCGGCCCCAGGCTGCACGATGCGCGAGCTGCTCACTTGAGCGGCACGCCATTCAGCGACGCGGCGTGCATCCTGTCAGCGCGCCTGCTCGGGTTGCGATGGATTCCCGCCGTTCTCAGTCCGCAACTCAAGGCCGTCGTACTCGACCTGGACGACACCCTCTACGCCGGCGTGCTGGGCGAGGACGGCCCCGCTGGGGTCCGGTTGAGCGCCGAACACCGCGCGCTGCAGAAGACGCTGTCCGATCTTGCGGCGAAGGGGGTTTTGCTTGCGCTGGCGTCCCGCAATGAGTTCGCCGATGTGAAGGAGCTGTTCGAGAGGAGATCGGACTTTCCGCTGGGCTGGGACGCGTTTACCGCAGCAGAGATCTCTTGGGATAGCAAGGCGGCCGCAATTCGCAGGATCGCGGAAACGCTCCGAATCGGCACGGACGCGATACTGTTCGTGGACGACAATCCTGGCGAGGTAGCAGCGGTGGCGGCGGAGCTGCCGGGGGTCGCGACGCTGCACGCTGGATCCGATGTGGCGCTGACTGTCCGGGCGCTGGCGCTCTTCCCTGGGCTATGGCGGCGGCATGCGACCGCGGAGGACAGGGTTCGGGCGGCTGACCTCGCCGCCGCGTCGGAGCGGGAACGGCTAGCGGAGCAGGCTGCGGATTCGCATGCGTACCTTGCCTCCCTGCAGCCACGGCTGACTTACGCCGTGAACGCAGCAGGACATGTTGCCCGACTGCACGAGCTCTCGGTGAAGACCAATCAATTCAACCTGAACTTGTCGCGCATGACCGAGACCGAAATTGCCCGGCGCGTGGCGTCGGCCGACAGCGCGGCCGTCGCCGTGGCGTTGACTGACCGCCTGACCGAGAGCGGAGTGATCGCGGCGATCTTCGGGCAGCTCAGCGACACCATGGTGCTGGTGGACGAACTCTGCATCAGCTGCCGAGCCCTGGGTCGGCGCTTGGAAGACGCGCTCATCGGTGAAGCGATCGCTCGCATGGTGAGGCGCACCCACTCGTCTCGCATTGCCTTCCAATATAGGAAGGGTCCGCGCAACGGCCCCGCCCTGAGCTGGCTCTCGCAGTTCACTGGCCGGCAACTGGAGAGGGACGCCGGCATTGTGGCCCTGGATTGGTCGGACGAAACGCACGCGGCCCGGATGGCTGCGTTGCCGATCCTTGTCGAAAGCGAGGTTGCTGATGCCGGCCGATAGCCTGACCCTGCAGGTGGCGGAGATTGTTGGGCTCACCCTGCGGCGATCGCCGGGCGAGCTGGTCCGGCTGCAGCGTGAGGAGATCAGCGAGTGGGATTCACTGAAGCACATGGAGATCGTGTTCGCAGTCGAAGATAGCTTTGGCATCGAATTCCGCGAGGATGAGCTGCCGTACCTCAATTCGGTCGCACTGATCCGCGAAGCGGTCGAGCGCCACCGTGCGACATGATTTGAGCGCGGCCGGAAGTGCTTTCGGCCTCCGCCCCATCACTCTGGCGGATGCCGGCTTCGTCGTGCAATTGCGGGCGCGTGGTGGTCGCGGCGCGTTCATGCACAGCATTGCGCCGGATGTCGCGCAGCAGGAGGCGTACCTCGCCCGGTACTTCGACCGCCCCGACGACTATTACTTCATCATCTATCGGCTGGCCACCGGTGAGGCGGAAGGAACGATCGGCCTGTATGACATTGACTGGCGCGACAGGTCGGCACAATGGGGACGGTGGATTGTCCGGAAGGGCTCCCTGGCCGCCCTGGAGAGCGCCGTGTTGCTATACGAACTCGCGTTCGACCGACTCGGGCTCCAAATGGTATACTGTCGAACCGTCGCCGCAAACACCGCCGTGCTTTCGTTTCATCGCTCGTTCGGCCTCGTGATGCATGAACTGCTGCCCCGACACTTCCGGATCGGCGATCACGTGTACGATGCCGTCGAGCAGCGCCTGACGCGCGAGCTGTGGAACGATATCCGTGCGGGCGTGCATGCCACTACGCTCCGGTTCGCCGGGCGCGTGGCACGCGTCCCGGAGCGTGAATAGTGATCGTGGACATGGAATTTCACCATATCGGCGTCGCGTGTCGGGGTCTGGAGGCCGAGTCCGAAGCTTTTTCGGCGCTGGGATATGCACAGGAAGGCTCGGATTTCGAGGACCCGGTTCAGGGTGTCCGCGGTCGCTTTCTGGTCGGCGCCGGGCCGCGGCTGGAGCTCCTGGCGCCGCTCCGGCGGGAAGGTGTGCTGACGCCCTGGTTGCAGCGCGGGACCAAGCTGTATCATCTGGCGTACCGCACCCGAAACCTCGCGGAGAGCTTGGCACGCCTGAAACTGGCGCGGGCACGTGTCATGGTGGCGCCCATTCCGTCGGTGGCATTTGGTGGAAGCGACATCGCGTTTGCCCTCATGCCCAATCTTCTCCTGCTCGAGCTCATTGAAGTGGGAGTGGAGTCATGACTGATCAGGCCGATGAACTGGTACACCTGGAGCGGATTGCCGGGCAAACGCTGTACGCCGCGGGCGTCAGTGCCACCTCGGTACGCTACTCCTTCCAGATCTTTCAGCGATTCATCCGCGGCCGGACGCTTCTCGAGTTAGGCCCGGCCGAGGGAGTAATGACGGCATTGCTTGCCACGCTGGGCTTGGACCTGACGCTGGTCGAGGGGTCGGCCTTGTTCTGCCAGGATCTTCAGCGGCGCTTTCCTGACGCACAGGTCATTCATGGCCTCTTCGAGCAGGTGCCGGTACTGGGGCCGTTCGACAACATCGTGTTGGGGCACGTGCTGGAGCATGTCGAGAACCCGGTAGGCGTACTCGAGCGGGTACGTGGGTGGCTCGGACCAGGCGGCCGGGTGTTTGCGACGGTGCCGAACGCACGGTCACTGCACCGGCAAGCCGCCGTCAGCATGGGCCTGCTGGAATTCGAGGAACAGCTGAATGATCTTGACAGGCACCATGGCCACCGCCGAGTCTACAATCCGGAGACATTTCGTCGAGACTTCCTGCGCGCGCGCCTGCGCCTGGAAGCGTGCGGCGGCTACTGGATCAAGCCGCTTTCGAACGCACAGCTGGAAGCCGGCTGGTCCGATGAGATGATGCTCGCCTTCATGCAGCTGGGCGAACGCTATCCTGACATCGCGGCGGAGCTGTACATCGTCGCGAGGGCCTAGCCCGCGTGCTTCGCACCAGCGTCAATGACAGGTCCACCTGCGTCGTGCCCCTGTTGCCGTGACCTCCAGCGAGTTTCACGCGCGCTCGCTATGGCGACATGTGCTTGAAACCGGTGGCGCTAGCGCAGCTGGTGTGGCCGCCTCCACGATCAGTCTCTTCATCACCGCGCGATACCTCGGCCCTGAGGGCCGTGGCATTTATGCTGCCGCGTACGCGTGGGTAGGGCTCGCCGCCACGCTCGGCTCGCTCAGCCTGGGGCAGGTCGTGATCCATCATGCGGCGGGGCGGCCTGTCGAGGAATGGTTGCCTGAGACTGTAGGAACTTGCCTCGCGATCACCGTCGCCGTGAGCGGGGTAGCGTGGGTGATCCTCGCGGTCGCGTATCGCGCGACGGACGGCCGATTCTTCGAGCATCTCGATGCTCCCATCCTCTTCCTGGCATTCCTCGCGCTGCCGTTCCTCATGGGGGTCCAGACCAACCGCTACATCCTCAACGCCATGGGCCGTCTGCGCACCGCCAACGCGGCGCAGCTGCTCGGCGCGACACTCGGCGTGCTCGGCGTCGTGGTGTTCGTCGTGATTCTGGGCCTCGGTGTCCCGGGCGCCCTGCTGGCGATGATGCTTGGGGCTGGCGCGACTGGGGTCATGGGCTGGTGGATCACCGCGCAACGCGCCGGCCATCTGCGGCCTCGGCGAGGCGTGGCTGTCCGGCTCCTGAAGGGAAGTGCGCAGCTGCATCTGAGCGCCATTGGCAACTATCTGCTAGCGCAATCGAGCGTGCTCATCCTCAACCATTTCCGGCCGCCGGCCGAGACCGGGTACTATCAGCTGGCGATCCAGCTCTTCGGACTGACGCTGCTCGCCTCCGATGCAGTAAGCACAGTCGCCTTCGGTGTGGTGGCGCAGCGGGGGGCGAACGGCGCCTGGCCCGAGCAGCGCCGGCTACTGCTCCAGGCACTGGGCGTGGTGACGGTCATTGCCATGCTGGGGTACGTGCTGGCACCCGCGGGC
>DASSOW010000416.1:0-19816 GCA_035700175.1 Gemmatimonadales bacterium
AGATGGATCTCGAAGTACGGGAACTGGACGGGCTTGCCGGCGGTGAACCGGACGAGAATGCGCGGCGGATCGTGGCGGTGCTCGAGGGCAGGGGCACCGCCGTGGAAACGGCCGCGATTGCGCTCAATGCGGCAGCGGCAATTGTCGTCGCGACCGACGACGGCTCGATGGAAGACGGAGTGAAAAGAGCCCGGGAAGCGCTGCGCTCGGGTGCAGCGCGTGAGGTGCTGGAGCGGTTGAGAAAGGCGTCGCGACCCACGAGCCGCGACCGGTGACCCGTCAGGTGTACTTCCTGATCACCCCGACGACCACGCCCTGAATCAGCACGTCACGCTCCTGGAACCGGAGCGGCTGCATGGCGGCATTGGCCGGCTGCAGGCGGATCCAGCCGCCGGCTTCGCGGTAAAACTTCTTGACGGTGGCCTCGGCGCCGTTGACCAAGGCGATTACCAGCTCGCCGTTCTCGGCGCTCTGCTTGCCGTGCACCACGACGAGGTCCCCATCCATGATGTGCTCGTCGATCATGGACTCGCCCTGCACGCGCAAGGCGTAATTGGGCCCGCGGCGCGGCAGCATTCCATCGGGCACGGCAACGGACTCGTCATGCATGAGCGATTCGATTGGCGTGCCGGCCGCCACCTTGCCGAGCAGCGGCACTTCCGTGGCTGACGCGGTGCCGCGAGGCGGCAAAACCTCGATGGATCGGCTCTCGTTGTAGGCCCGGTGGATGTAGCCCTTCTTCTCGAGGTTGGTCAGGTGTTCGTGAACCGTAGCCAGCGACTGGAAGCCGAATCGCTCAGCAATCTCCTCGAAACTCGGGGCATAGCCCTGTTCCGAGATATGGTTCTGGAGGAATTCCAGGATTTCGCGCTGGCGTTTGGTGAGCGGCATGGGTTTGATCCTGTGGCTGGTGACCGAACAGACCCCGAACTATTGTACCCGAAAAGCTCCCGAAGGACAAGTGCCCGTCACCCTTGACCAGATTCTCACTGCCGCCCGTGCGCGGGCAGGCGAGCTCGCGGGGCAGCGTGCCTCGCTGGAACGCGATGCGGCCGATACACCAGCGCCACGGGACTTCAGCACGGCGCTGCTGGGCGGGCGAGTGGCGGTGATCGCCGAGATCAAGCGGCGCTCGCCCTCAGCCGGGGTGATCAATGCATCGCTCGATCCTGCCGCGCTCGCGCGCATCTACCAATCGGGAGGCGCGTCGGCCGTCTCGGTCCTAACCGACGCACCCTTCTTCGGCGGCAGCCTGGCCGACTTGCGCGAGGTAACGCAGGCAATCGAGTGCCCCGTCTTGCGAAAGGATTTCATCGTCTCCGAGGAGCAGCTGCTCGAAGCGCGGGCAGCGGGTGCGGCAGCGGCACTGCTGATCGTGCGTGCGCTGGAGCAGCCCGAGCTGGCCCGACTGACGAGCTTCGCGGGCGCCATCGGGCTTACCGTGCTGGTGGAGACCCACGATGCGACCGAGATCGCCCGGGCACTCGATGCCGGCGCCACGGTGATTGGCGTGAACAGTCGTGACCTGGACACGTTCACGGTCGACGTGCCGCGCGCGCTGAGTCTGCTGGCACGCGTACCCAGCGGCTGCATCGCCGTCGCGGAGAGCGGTGTCGCGTCGCGTGACGACATCGCTCGGGCTGCCGCTGCCGGTGCGGATGCGGTATTGGTGGGCAGTGTGCTGTCAGGCGCGGCCGATCCAGGTGCGCAGCTCCAGACCCTGACCGGGGTCTCGCGTCATGCGCGTTAGGGCCAAGATCTGTGGATTGCGCCAAGGGGATGACGCCGGCCACGCCGCGGCCGCCGGCGCCGATTTTCTAGGCGTCGTGCTCGACCACGGTCCCCGACAGGCCTCCGACAGCGACATTCGCGAGGTCGTGACGGCCGCCGCTGGTGTCCCAGTCGTGGCCGTGGTGGTCGGTTCATCTGTCGCCGAGGTGCTCCGCCGTCGTGATCGAACGGGGTTCGCCGGAGTCCAGCTTCACGGCCACCAGGACGAGAGCCAGGCCGCCGATTTTCGGCGGGAAGGCCTGATGGTGTGGCGAACTGCCCGCCTTGCGGCGGACAGCGACACCCCGGATCCGGCCAGCCTGACCAGCCACGCCGACGCCGTCCTGGTCGAGCCGTGGGTACAGGACGCAGCCGGCGGCAGTGGGCGCGCCCTGGATCTCTCCCGGGCAGCGCGCGTCCGGGAGCGCCTGAGCCCCGTCGCCATGGTCCTGGCCGGCGGGCTGACGGCCGAGAACGTAGCGAGCGCCGCCGCGGCAGTAGCGCCCTATGCCGTAGACGTAAGTTCGGGCGTTGAACGCGCCCCGGGGCTGAAGGATCAGCTCCTCATTTCGCGCTTTCTGGAGGCCGTTCGTGGCATCGATTCGGGTGGATAAGCGGCCGGAAGCTGGCCGATTTGGCCCCTATGGCGGACGATACGTCCCCGAGACCCTGGTCGCGGCGCTGGATCAACTGGCCGTCCTGTACGACTCGGCCCGTTCGGACCCCGGCTTCTGGCATGATTTTGACGTACTGAGCCGGGAATATGTGGGCCGGCCCACGCCGCTCTCACCGGCCCCCAGGCTGTCGGCGGAGGTCGGTGCACGAGTCCTGCTCAAGCGCGAGGACCTGAACCACACCGGCGCTCACAAGATCAACAACGCCGTCGGCCAGGTGCTCCTGGCGCTGCGGATGGGCAAGCGGCGGATCATAGCGGAAACCGGCGCAGGCCAGCATGGGGTCGCGACCGCCACCGTGTGCGCCCGGTTTGGCCTCGAGTGCGTGGTGTACATGGGGGCCGAGGACGTCCGGCGCCAGGCCCTGAACGTGTTCCGAATGGAACTGCTGGGCGCGAAGGTTGTCCCCGTTGAGTCCGGGACTCGCACGCTCAAGGATGCCGCCAACGAGGCGCTGCGTGACTGGGTCGCGAGCGTCCAGTCGACGCATTACATCATCGGCTCGGTGGTAGGGCCGGATCCCTACCCCCGGATGGTGCGCGATTTTCAGGCGGTGATCGGCCGGGAGGCGCGTGTGCAGCTGCTCACCGCGGAGGGTCGCCTGCCGGACACTGTCGTGGCCTGCGTGGGCGGCGGGTCCAATGCGATGGGCATCTTCACCGCATTTCTGGAGGACGACGTCGCGCTGGTGGGCGTCGAGGCAGCAGGGGAGGGGATCGACACCGTCCGCCACGCAGCCACACTTGGCCGTGGCAGGCCCGGCGTCCTCCATGGCGCCCTCAGTTACCTGCTGCAGGATGCTGATGGCCAGGTGGCCGAAGCGCATTCCGTGTCCGCGGGGCTCGACTATCCGGGTGTGGGCCCGGAGCATAGCTACCTGCACGACACCGGCCGCGTGCGCTATGCCAGCGTCACGGACGACGAGGCACTGGCCGCTTTCGGGGCACTGTCCCGTCTCGAAGGAATCATCCCGGCCCTGGAAACCGCCCACGCACTCGCCTGGGTGCAGTCGACGTCGTGGCCGGAGAACCACACCGTACTGGTTTGCCTGAGTGGCAGGGGAGACAAGGACGTGGCACATGTCGCCCAATTGATGGAGCAGCGCGGATGACGGTGGCCGATTCCTCATCGGCCGTCCTGCCGGCGTCGCAGGTCGCGGAGCTGATTGCCAGCCTCGTGAAGGCGCTGCGCGCGTTCCAGATGTACCTGCCCAACAACCCCATCCACCAGCGCGCCAGCCAGAATGTGCAGGCGGCGTTCGGCCCCATCTGGGCTGCGACCGATGAGATCACCCTGACGGTAGCCGAGACCGACTTCCTCTGGGAAGACCAGGTGGTCTATCACCAGCTGAGCAAGGCCGAGAGCATTGCCTGGACGCTGTACAAGGATGGCCTGCGCGTGCTCACCCTCCGGAAGGGGGTGGAGCAGGAGGAGATCACCCAGTTTCTCGAGCTCGTAAACCGCGCGCGCTTCCTGGCCACGGATGCGCCGGACGACCTGCTCACCTTGCTCTGGGAACGGGAGTTTCTCTGGATCTCCTACGTCTTCGCTGAGCCCTTCTCGGAGGTGACCCCGGCGGCGGACCAGCGTAGCACGCCCGAGGTCCAACCGGAAGCGCGGCGGCAGGCCGTCGAGGAAGAGGCGGCCAGGCCCAGCGGGATGGTGGACCTGGACGATTTTGACGGCACCCTCTACTTCCTCGATGAGCAGGAAATCAATTACGTCATCGATGCGGTGCGCCACGAATACTCCCGCGACGCGCGCGGCAGCGCGCTGTCCATTCTCTTCGACCTTTACGAAATGGAGCGGGCGCCCGCGGTGCGCGAAGAGATCCATGCCATCCTCGACGCGCTGCTGCCCAACCTGCTGAACAAGGGCGAATTCCGGGTCGTTGCCTCGATCCTGCGCGAGCTGCGCACCGTGGAACAGCGGGTAAGCACGCTTTCGCCTGCGGAGCGGGCACGGGTGCGCGAATTCGAGGAGCGGCTGAGCGAGCCTGCCATCGTGCGCCAGCTGGTGCAGTCGCTGGACGAGGCGTCCACCCGTCCCGGAGACGAGGACGTGCGCGACGTGCTCGCCGAACTGCGTGCGGCGGCGCTCGGCCCGATCCTCACCATGCTTCCTCGGCTCTACTCCGGTACGGTGCGCCACATGCTGGAGCAGACGGTCGACCGGCTTGCCTCGCAGAATTCAGCGGAGGTGCTCAGGCTCCTGCGCGATGGGATCGATGAAGACAACGGCGACGAAGCGCTGCCGGCGCTGATCGGCGTCTGCGGCCGCCTCAAGTTGCAGGGCGCGGTGACTGGCCTCGGCGACCTGCTGAGCCGGGACAATGATGAAATCCGCCTGGCGGCGGTGCAGGCGCTGGACGCCATCGGCACCCCGGGCGCCCTGGCGCACCTCGATCGCGCACTGGAGGATCCCGACCGCGCGGTCCGCGTGGCGGCCGTCAAGGCGGTGGGAGCACGCGGCTATCGCAGTGCACTCCGGCGGGTGGAGAACGTCGTCCAGGGCAAGTCGCTCAAGGACCTCGACATGTCGGAGAAGAAGGCATTCTTCGAAGCCTATGGTGCCATCGCCGGCGCGTCCGGCATCAAGTTGCTCGGAAGCATGCTGGGCGGTCGCGGCCTGCTGCGAATGAAGGAACCGCCTGAAGTCCGCGCCTGCGCCGCGCTGGCGCTGGGACGGATCGGGACCACGGAGGCCCGGCAGATGCTCGAGGCCGCCCAGGACGACAAGGAACTGGTGGTGCGCAACGCCGTGAAGCAGGCGCTGCGCGAGGGGGCCGCATGACCCAGCCACTCACCGAGGGGGCACCGAAGGATGGCGCGCTGCGCGCCAGCGGCCGCGGCCTCCTGCTGGCGCTGTATGCCGCGCTTCGGAGCCTCAAGCTCTACCCGGTCGAGAACGCCACCGTGCAGCGGGCGCTCGACGACCTCGACCACGCCTCCACCGTGCTGCTGGAGCACGAGCAGGGCGTGGAAATCCGCCTCAGCGGCGACTTCATCTTCGTCAACTCCACCCGGCTCCGGCTGGAGCTCGACAACTACGCCTCCTTCAGCAACACCCTGGCGACGCTCCGGGCCTTCGACATCGGCGTTCTTCACATTCATCGCGACGTGACCCGCCGGGACTGGCAGGCGTTCCTCAGCATCCTGATCAACCTGGCCGAGCGCAACCTGCCGGAACCGTTCGATGAACTCGCCGAGCGATTTTTTACCAGCGGGGTCCACGGACTGGAGCTGGAACGGGCCCAGCCGTCCGAGGATTCCCTCGACGAGCAGGCGCGCCAGCGCGAACTGGCGAAGCGGACCTATTCCCACGGCGTGGCAGTGGCCAAGGAAGTGGTGACCAGCGTGCGGCTGGGCAAGGCGACGAGTGTCAAGAAGATGAAGCGGGCGGTCCAGCTGATCGTGGACCAGGTGCTCAACAACGAAACGTCGCTGATGGGGCTCACCACCATCCGGGACTACGACGAGTACACCTTCCAGCATTGCGTCAATGTGTGCATCTTTGCCGTGGCCCTGGGCAAGAAGCTGGGCTTCTCCAAGCTCCAGCTGTATGACCTGGGCATGACGGCGCTGATGCACGATATCGGGAAGGCGCGCATCCCGGTCGAGATCCTGAACAAGTCAGGTGGTCTCGACGACCACGAATGGCGGGTGATGCAGGCCCACCCGTGGTTCGGGGCGCTTACCCTGTTCATGCTGCGCGGGTACGATGAGATTCCGTACCGGTCGATCCTGGTCGCGCACGAGCACCACATGAAGATCGACCTCACCGGCTACCCCAAGACGGTACGGCCACGTGAGGTGGGCCTCTTCTCGCGCATCGTGTCGGTAGCGGATGGGTTTGATGCGGCCACCACGCGCCGGAGCTACCAGACGGTGCCGATCGAGCCGGACCAGGTGCTGCGCGAGATGTGGGAAAACCCGCGCCGCGGCTATGATCCGGTGCTGGTCAAGGCGTTCATCAACCTGATCGGCATCTACCCGGTGGGCACCTGCGTCATCCTCGACACGATGGAAGTCGGGGTGGTGAGCGCGCCCAATCCGGACACCAAGCTGCTCAACCGTCCCCTGGTGCGCCTCGCCATTGATGCGGAGGGCGCCATGCTTCCAGCGCCGGGCCAGCAAGTGGACCTGGCCGAGCAGGATGGGGCAGGCCGCTTCCGGCGGTCCATCGTCAAGGTCACCAACCCGGGCCGGCATGGCATTGTCGTTGGCGATTTCTTCGTCTGATCCCTTCGTCACCACCTTCGAGGCGCTTCGAGCCCGGCGGCGGGCGGCGCTGGTACCGTACCTCACCGCCGGCTTCCCGGATCGTGCGACGTCGCTCGCGGCGCTGCGGGCCGCCGATCGCTGGGGGGATATCCTCGAGGTCGGCGTGCCGTTCAGCGATCCGCTGGCCGACGGCCCTACCATTCAGCGCTCCAGTCACGCCGCTCTCCTCGGGGGAATGACCCTCGCGGGCACGCTTGATCTCGTCCGCGAGGCGGCGCCACGCCACCCGGTGGTGCTGTTCACCTACCTGAATCCCGTGCTGGCGTACGGCCTGCCCCAACTGCTGCACGATGCGGCGGGTGCGGGAGCCTCGGGCCTGTTGCTGACCGACCTTCCGGTTGGAGCCGACCCCGCCATCGAGCAGACGATTGCCGCAAGTCCCCTCGCGCTGGTGCCGCTCGTCGCCCCCACGACACCCGACGCACGGCTTGCCGCCATCGGAAACTCGGCGCGTGGATTCCTCTACCTCGTAGCCCGCCTGGGCGTCACCGGGGCCAGTCCCCAGCTCGCCTCGGATCTCGCCGAGCAGGTCGCGCGCGTGCGCCGTGCCAGCGACCGGCCGGTGGCGGTGGGCTTCGGCATCGCCGAGCCGGCGCAGGCGCGCAGCGTGGCCGCACTGGCCGACGGGGTGGTGGTCGGAAGCGCACTCGTGGAAGCGCTCGAGCGGGACGGCGTTGCCGGGCTCGAGGCCAGGCTGGCGGCACTGCACGCCGCCATGGAGCGGCCGGCATGACGCTGCGCGTCCCGGCGCTCCTCCGCTGGTATGCCTTCGCCCTTCAGGCCGGTGGCCTGCTGGTGGCCGGGCTCGCGCTGCTGCTGGATGCCCGCTGGATGGACCAGCCGGTCGGCGTCGCGCTACTCGTGGCGGGCACCCTGGCGGTGCGCGCCGCGCCGATCCGGCTCAGCAAGTACAGCTACCTCACCCAGACGTCGCTCGCCGCGCTCGCGGGTGCCGCCATCCTGGGGCCCGGGCCAACGGTGCTGGCCCTGCTGCTGGGGGTTGCCCTCAGCGATGTCGTGCTGCTCCGGAAGGAGCTGCGCTCCGCGCTGGTCAACACCGGCCGGGAGAGCATCGCCTTCGTCGCCGCGTTCGGACTCTATGCCCTGGTGCAGCGGCTCACCAATGCGCCCGGGCTGGGCGTCGACTTCCTTCCCGCTGCCTTTACCCTGCTGGCCGCGTACTTCATCATCGGCCGGGCGCTGTTCTACTTCACGCTGCTCATCCGCAGCAAGCTCGATGTCGAGGAGCGGCTCCTCATCCTTCGGTGGGAGATCGTTTCGTACCTGATCAGCATGATCGGTGTGGTCGTCATCGTGGCCGCCATCAAGGCGCTGCAGCCGGCCGGCTGGCTCGCGGTGCTCTTCCTTCTCGGCGTCCTCGGGGCACTGACGCGCAAGATCCTCGAAGAGGCGATCGCCGCGGAGGACCTGAGCAAGGTCCATCTCATGGAGATGGCGATCGCCGGCAATGTGACACTGCAGGATTCCCTCGAGCACATCGAGCGGCTGGCGTACCGGCTGCTGGACTGGGGCGACTTCCGGGTCTACCGGGTCGAGGGCGACAGCGCCGCGCTCATGTACCGCAGCAGCATCGGCCGGCCACACCGCAGCGTCCCCTCAGCCGAGCTGATTCCCCTCCGCGGTCATGCGCTGGGCAGCGGCAAGCTGGTGCACGTGCGGAACGCGAACAATGATCCGCGCATCACGCGGCCGGACCCCGATGTCCAGTGCATCGTCATCCATCCGCTGCGATTCGGCGAGAATACGCTCGGCACCATCGAGCTGGATCATTTCAAGCGGAACGTCTATCACGCCAAGGACCTCGCCGCCCTCAGCACCATCGCGGCCCAGGTCGCCACCGCCATTCACATCGCCGAGCTGCGTCGGCCGCTGACCGGGCTCGTCGAGCTCATCGGGACGCAGGTGGCGGCCCTCCAGCGCGCCACTGACTCGCTCCGCGACAGCGCCGACGCGCTGGCTGAGGTGTCCCGTGCGGTGGAGACTTCCGTCGGCGACCAGGACGCCTTCGTGCGCGAGGGCCAGGATGCCACCGATACCATGAGTGGCATCACCGCGAGCATGGCAGAGGAAGGTTCCAAGGCCGCCGTCGCCAGCCAGCAGGCCGCGGAGACGGCCGCCCACAACCAGGCCGTGGTGAGTGACGCGCTCCGCCGACTGGTGCAGTTCAAGCAGTTCGTGGGCGAGAGCTCGCTGCAGGTGAGCGCGCTGGGCGACGTGAGCCGGCGTATCACCGGCTTCATCGGTTCCATCCGGGAGATTGCCGACGCCACCAACCTCATTGCGCTGAACGCGGCGATCGAGGCCGCACGGGCGGGGCGCGAGGGACGGGGATTCGCGGTGGTGGCGGAAGAGATCCGGCACCTGGCCGCACAGTCGCTGGAGGCGGCGCGCGAAGCCGGGTCGCTCGTGACGGAAGTGTCGAGCCAGGTGGATGCGGTGGGACGGCAGATGCGTGTCGGGCAGACCGTGGCGGCCGACGTGGAAGAAGTCAGTGCGGCCGCGGCGAGCGCCTTCGAGGCCATCGTCGGCGCCACCGGCGACGCAGGACGCCACGCCCGTCGGGTGGCCGAAATGGCGACCACGCAGGAGGCTTCGTTCCAGACCCTGAACGAGCGGATCCAGCGCGTGGCCGAGTCTTCCCGTCGCATGCGCGATGACACTCGCCAGCTCGCCACCCGCTCCGCCGAGGCCGCGCTGGGACAGTCGGAACTGGAGCAGACCACGCGTGCGCTTGCAGAGATGGCGGCGGAGCTGCAGCTGCTCGCGCGGCACTTCGCCGTTGGGGCATAGGCCCGCATGCATGACGCCTTCGTCGCGCTGGGGAGCAATCTGGGCGACCGGGAAGCCTATCTTGCCTTTGCACGCGAGTCCCTCGGTGCGCTGCGGTCCACCCGCCTGCTCGCCGCGAGCCGGGTGGAGGAAACGGCCCCGCTCGGTGGACGGAAGCAGCCCAGATACCTGAACCAGATGGTCCGCCTCCGGACCCGGCTGAGCCCGCAGGAACTGCTGGCCGCCTGCCAGCGCATCGAGCGCGCGGCCGGCCGGATGCGGGAGATGACCGGCCGATGGGAATCCCGGACGCTCGACCTCGATATCGTGCAGTATGATGATCTGACGCTCGACGAACCCGGCCTGACGCTGCCCCATCCGGGGCTGCCGGATCGGGACTTCTGGCAGCGTGAACTTGTGGAGCTGCTTGCCCATGACGACTGACCGGCGCCCCCGGACCGTGCCCGAGCTGACTGCCATGAAGGCAGCCGGGCGGCCCATCGTAATGCTCACCTGCTACGATGCGATGTTCGCCCGCATCCTCGACTCGGCGCCGGTGGATGTGTTCCTGGTTGGCGACTCCGTGAACCAGGTGGTGGCTGGTCGCGAGTCAACCCTCAGCGCGACCCTCGACCAGATGATCTACCATGCGTCCAGCGTTCGGCGCGGGACCGACGCGCTGGTGTTCGTGGACCTTCCGTTTCTCACCTACCAGGTCTCGGTCGAGGACGCCATCCGCAACGCGGGCCGCGTGATGCAGGAGACGGGAGCCAATGGCGTGAAGCTCGAAGGCGGACAGCCCATGGCACCGACCGTGGCCGCGCTGGTGGAGCGTGGTATCCCGGTCATCGGCCATCTCGGGCTCACGCCGCAATCGGTGCATGCGCTGGGCGGCTATCGGGTGCAGGGAAGGGAAGCCGATGCCGCCGACCGCCTCCTTGCTGACGCCCGGGCCCTCGAGGAGGCTGGTGCCTGCGCCATCGTGCTGGAGTTGACGCCGGCGGAGCTCTCGCGGCGGGTGTCGTCGGCGCTGACAGTGCCGACCATCGGCATCGGCGCCGGCGCCCATTGCGACGGCCAAGTGCTGGTCCTGCACGACATGCTGGGGATGAACGAGCAGTTCACGCCCAAGTTCCTGAAGCGTTATGCCGAGCTGGCTACGAGTGTCCGCGCGGCCGCAGCCGCCTTCTCCGAGGATGTTCGCAGCGGCCGCTACCCTGACGCAGCGCACAGTTTCGACTGAGCATGCTCGAGGTCAGTACCATCGGGCAGCTCCGCGCCTGGCGCCGCGCTCGGCGCGAGGAAGGACGGCGCGTCGCCCTGGTGCCGACCATGGGGGCGCTGCACGAGGGTCACCTGGCCCTGGTGGACGCCGCGCGCCGCTCGGCGGACGCCGTCGTGATGAGCATCTTCGTCAACCCGCTCCAGTTCGCTCCCAACGAAGACCTGGCCCGCTACCCCCGCAACCTCGAACGTGATCGTGCACTGGCGCGGGAACGCGGCGTCGACCTGCTGTTCGTGCCCGGTGTGGACGCCATGTATCCCCCGGGAGCGTCCACCCGCGTCGTGCCGGGAGATCTTGCCGGCCGCTGGGAAGGGAGCGCGCGCCCGGGCCACTTTGCCGGCGTGCTGACCGTCGTCGCCAAGCTCTTCCACCTGACCGAGCCCGACGTGGCGTGCTTCGGCCAGAAAGACATCCAGCAGTTCACACTGATCCGGCAGATGGTGCGTGACCTCGACTGGAACCTGCGGCTGGAGCGGGTACCGATCGTGCGGGAAGCGGACGGGCTCGCGCTCAGCAGCCGCAACGTGTACCTCTCGCCCACCGAACGCCGCGAGGCAGCAGCGCTGCATGCGGCGCTGACGGCGGCGAGCACGGCGTATGCGGCGGGTGAGCAGCATGCGGGGCGCCTCGCCGAGCGCGTGCGCGCCACATTGGAGCTGCAGGGCGGGCTGAGCGCGGACTATATTGCAGTGGTCGAGCCGGAGGAGATGCTGCCCATCGCCACCGCCGAGCCCGGCACAATCATTGCCATTGCGGTGCGGGTGGGAGCAACCCGCCTCATCGACAATGTCATACTGGGAGAGGATTGAGCGCTGTGCGTCGTCACCTGATGAAGTCAAAGATCCACCGTGCCACCATCACGTCGGCAGACCTGCATTATGAAGGGTCGCTGACGGTGGACCAGGACCTGCTCGATGCCGCCGACCTGGCGGACTTCGAGGAAGTCCAGATCGTGAATGTCAATAACGGCGCGCGGTTCACCACCTATGTCATTCCGGGGCCGCGTGGCTCCGGCGTGATGCAGCTGAACGGCGCCGCGGCGCGGCTGGGCCTGCCGGGCGACCTCGTCATCATCATCGCGTACGGCACGTTCGAGGATGCGGAGCTCGCCGACTACCAGCCTCGCGTCGTATTTGTGGATGAGCACAACCGGATCGTACGTCCGGCGCTTCGCGCCGAGCGCTAGGCGCCAGGCGCTCAGCGCCCTGTAAGAACCATGATCCAACGCCGAGCAACCACCTGACATCTCCTGCACTGCGCCCGACACTGCCGCCCTGGGCTGAGATCAGCCCGGAGCGGGTGGCCCACGTGACCCGCGTTGCCCAGCTGGCGGCGGAATGGGCCGAGGCCATGGGCGTGCCCGATTCCGAGCGCAACCGGTGGCTTCGCGCCGTCTGGCTCCACGACGCCCTCCGTGACGCCTCCGCGGCCACGCTGGCCCAGTGGGCGTCGAGCATCACGGGCCCGGCGGAATTGCGTCATGGCCCCGCCAGCGCGGCCCGCGCCAAGGCCGAGGGCGAAACCGATCGGGGCGTGCTCGATGCGGTGCGGTATCACTCGGTGGGCCTGGCTGAGTGGGACATGGTCGGCCGGGTGCTCTACTGCGCTGACTATCTGGAGCCCGGCCGCGAGTTTGATCATGATCACCGCGTCGAGCTGGCGCGTGAGTTCCCGCGGCGCCCGCTCTTCGTGCTCCGTGAGGTGGCGCGTGCCCGCATGCTGCACGTGGTTGAGTCCGACTGGCCGGTGCCCGAGCCGATGGTGCGCTTCTGGAACAGCCTCGTCGCCTCCTCGTCCTGATACTCGCGGGTGCCGTGCTCGCGATCGCGGCTGCGGTGGCTCTCGTCCGCTGGCCGACCGCGCGACCGCACGATGGGGGCACCGCCGCACGGCCGCCTGCGTCACTGGCCTGGCCGGTGCCCGATGGGGAGGAAACGGCCGTCGTCGAGGTCATGAACGGCACTGGCCGCCGGGGCCTCGCCCGCACTGCCGCCCGCCAGCTCCGATCGCACGGGATCGACGTCGTGGGCTATGACAATGCCGACTCCACGGCCGAGACTTTACTGCTCGTGCGCCGCGGTGATGAGCGTCGGGCGCGCGTGGTGGCGCGGGCACTCGGGACCGGGAAGATCCGGCAGGTGCCCGACACAACCCGCCAGGTAGACGTCACGGTGGTGCTGGGAGACGATTTCCGGCCCCAGGATGAGCTGCATCCTTGAGCGCCAGGCGCTGTGCCCGTTGTGCTAAGCGCTGAGCGCTATCACGACGTCCATCACGTTCGTTTCCGTCGACGCTGTGTAGAACTCCGCGTCAGCGGCGGCGAGCGCCGCGGTGCTCTCGTGCTGGTCCAGCCGCGTGGCAGCATCGCGAATGTGCGACCAGGTATCACCATCCACCAATCCCCCCGCGTTCGCCGAGTTGCCATCGGTGCCATCGGTGCCCGCCGCAAGCAGGACAACCTGTGGCAGGCCCTGCAGCTCCCGCGACGCGGCAAGCGCCAGCTCCTGGTTCCGGCCGCCCTCAGCTGACGATTTCCCGAGCGTGACGGTCGATTCCCCTCCCAGGATCAGGGCTCTCTTCTCACCTGAGGCCAGTGCCCGCAACCGTCGCGCGACCCGTGCGCCGGTGTCGCGCGCTTCGCCGCGCAGGCCGCCTGGCTCCATGGCCACCGCGTACCCCAGCGAGCGCGCCGTCTCGCTGGCGGCCGCCAGCGCCGCGCGGTTCGAGGCGATGACTTCAAAAGTGATCCGGGAAAAACACGGATCGTCGGGTGCGGGGAGGCCAGCCCGCTCGCCCTGACGCATTGCGATGAGCGTCGCGGCCGCGTCGGGCGGAAGTTCCAGCGCGTGGGTGGAGAGCAGCGCTGCGACGTCATCCGCTGTGGAGAGCACCGGCGAGACCGGTCCCGAACCAATCGTGGCGGGCTCGTCGCCCGGCACATCGGAAATGGCAAGCACATGAACGGCGGCAGGTGCCAGGGCAGAGGCGAGCCGGCCGCCGCCCCATCGAAGGAATTGCTTCCGCACCATGTTTGTGCCCCGGATGTCGATCCCGCTGGCGAGCAGCATACGGAAGATCGATTGCAGGCTGGCGAGCGACACGCCGCTGATGGGAGCACCGGCAAGACCGGTGGTGCCGCCGGACAACAGCAGGAGCACGTGGTCGCGGCCTGTCACATCCTCGGCCAGGCGCGCAATTGCCGCTGCCGCGTTCACAGAATTGGTGCCGGGCACCGGATGATCGCCCGGCACGACAGTGAGGCCAGCCAGCTGGCGCTCGCTCCCGGCTGGCGCCACGACGAGGCTGGCGCGCCAGGGCGCGCCGTGCGCACCTTGCCAGCTGGTGGCGGCCTCGGCCATGGGCAACGCCGCCTTGCCGAGCGCCAGCAGGTGGGTGAATTGGGGCGCGCCGAGGCGCGTTAGCGCGCGCTCCACAACGGCGCCCGGCGCTACCGCCGCGATGGCGCTGGCAAAGCACCGTACCGCGTCATCGGCCATCGCGCCGCGGGGCCAGCGCCAGCCAGGAGGAATTTCCTCATGCCGTGGGTGGTTCATGACTGAGAATCTATTGGTGGTTGGCCTCACCCATCGCCTGCCGGCCGCAATCGAAGCGAAGCTGGCGGATCGTTACGACCTGCGCCTCCCGTGGTCCGACGCGCCGCGCTCCAGGCTGGACATCCGGGCCCTGCTTGCGACGACCGATGTGCTGGTGTGCACGGTCGCCGACCCGATCCGCGCCGAGGATATCCCCGACGCTCCACGGACTCGCCTGATTGCCAACTATGGCGTCGGCGTCAACCACATCGACCTGAAGGCGGCCCGCTCGCGCGGCATCATTGTCACCAATACACCGGGCGTGCTTACAGACGCCACGGCGGAGCTGGCTATCACGCTGATGCTGATGGTGGCCCGGCGCGCCAGCGAGGGCGAGCGCGAACTTCGGGCCGGGAAGTGGACCGGATGGGAGCCGACGCACCTGCCGGGCATGGCACTCACCGGTCGCACGCTGGGCATAATAGGCATGGGACGGATCGGGTCGGAGACCGCTCGCCGAGCAGCGCGTGGGTTGGGCATGAGAGTCTGCTACTACTCGCGATCTGCTGTACCCGCGGAGCGCCTCACGGGATTTGAGGCCACCCATGTGGAGGATCTTGGTCAACTGGTGCGTGAGGTTGACGTGCTGTCGCTGCATTGCCCGCTGACACCGGAGACGCATCACCTCATGGATGCGCGGCGATTGGCGCTCATGCAGCCCCATGCGCTGCTCATCAATACGGCACGTGGGGCTGTGGTGGACGAGGCCGCGCTCGCGGCGGCACTGGCTCGCGGGCACCTGGGCGGCTGCGGGCTGGATGTCTATGAGCAGGAACCTGTCGTGCACCCGGCACTGCTTGAGGCAGAGCGCGCCGTCCTGCTGCCTCACATGGGAAGCGCCACCATCGAGGCGCGCACCGCCATGGGGGCGATGGTGCTCGAAAACATTGCCGCGTGGGAGCGCGGCGAGGGGCCACCCAACGCTGTCAGCTGACGTCGCTAGGCTGGCTGCGACGGCGTCGTCGTTCGACTTCAACCTTGAGCTGGCCGCACGCCGCGCTTATGTCGAGTCCCCGGCTGCGCCGAACCGTGGCCTCGATCCCCTGGTTTCGCAGCCGGGCCGCGAACGCGTTGATCCGTGTGGAAGGCGTGGGTGCGAGCCCTGGCGCGCCGCCCGGATGGAGCGGCAGGATGTTCACGAAGGCCCCCAGCTTTCGGGCGTGCGTGGCGAGCACGTCGGCATCCACCAGCGCGTCATTCACGCCCGCGATCATCACGTACTCGAATGTCACACGGCGCCGGAATGCTTCGGCGGCTCGCAGCACTTCGTCCAGCCCATACTTCTTCTGTACCGGCATGATGCCGAGCCGCTGTGCCGCCGTGGGTGCGTGCAGCGAGATGGCCAGCCGGAACTGCTCCGGCCGCTGGGCAAACTCTTCCATGCCCGGGATGATGCCCACGGTTGACACCGTGATATGCCGAGCGCCGATCCCGAACCCTTCGGGCTGGTTGAGAATGGAGAGTGCCACGTCCACCGCCGGCCAGTTGAGCAGCGGCTCTCCCATGCCCATGAACACGATATTGGACGGCTTGTCGGCTTCATCGCGGAGCACCAGTTCGCGCACCTGACCCGCAATCTCGAAGGGCGAGAGGTTCCGCCGGAAGCCCATGGTCCCGGTGGCACAGAAGGCGCACCGAAGGGCGCAGCCGGCCTGGGAGGAAATGCAGAGTGTCCGCCGGCTCCCGGTCGGGATGAGCACCGACTCGATGGCTTCGCCATCGGCCAGGCGCCACAGGTACTTGCGGGTGCCGTCGCTCGACGTCTCCTCCACGTCGAGCGCCAGGCGTCCCAGGGGCAACTCCGAGTCGAGTTGGCCGCGCAGCGTGCGAGGGAGTTCGGTGGCGTCGGCCCAGCTGGCGACCGGGGCCACCCAGAGCCGCCTCACCAACTGCTCGACCCGGTAGCCCGGCAGCCCCCGCGCCGACACCCACGCCGCAATCCTGCCACGGGCGGCATCGGGTGTGAGGTCCAGAATTCCAGGGGCGCTCTCCATCACTGAAAGATAATTCACAACCACCGTCTCAGGGCCAGAATTGCTTGTCGCACTTCAGGTTGCCGGTTACGTTTGACCCATGTCGCACCCGTTTCGCGCATGCTCCTGAGCCAGCTCCTGACGCCGCAGCGCGTGCGCGTGCCGCTCACGGCCACGGACAAGCCGGGTGTCCTCAAGGAGCTCGCCGATCTGCTGGTCCAGGGATCGGGCGGTGACCCCGCTGACGTGCTTCGTGCCGTCCAGGAACGCGAGCAGGTGTTGAGCACCGGCATCGGATTCGGGATAGCCATCCCGCACGGCCGCTCCCCCAGCATGCCCGATCTCGCCGCGGTGGCGGGCCGGACCCCGGCGGGCATCGCTTTCGATGCCCTCGATGGCAAGCCAGTGCAGGTTTTTTTCATGCTGGTTGGCCCAGAGCGGTGTGCCGGGCAGCACGTCAAGGCGCTGAGCCGCATCGCGCGGCTCGCGCGCAGTGAGGACCTGCGTCGCCAGCTGCTGGCGGCGCCGAGCGGGGAAGCCTTCTACCGGGCGCTGGCCGAGGCGGAATCGCGCTGAGCGCATCGCATGCATCCATGAACATCCAGTTCACGAAAGAGGCCGCATGACGGCCACGGCCATTCGGAGCCATTACTGTGGCACGCTGACCCTCGCCGATGTGGGCACCGATGTGCGTCTCGGTGGCTGGGTGCATCGCGTGCGTGACCTGGGCGGCCTGGTGTTCGTGGACCTGCGCGATCGTGAGGGCCTCGTCCAGCTCTCGTTTGACCCGCGCTGGACGCCGGCGAGCGTCATGGAAGAAGCGTCGCAACTGGGTGCGGAATCCGTAGTCGTTGTCGAGGGAACGGTCGATCGTCGCCCGGAGCCGGCGCGAGATGCCTCGCTGCGCACGCGCGAGGTCGAGATCCATGTCACCACGCTGCGGGTGGTGGGCCCGGCCGTGACGCCGGCCATTCCGGTGGCACGCAAGGAAGGCGAGGAGCTGGCCGCGGAGGAACTGCGCCTCAAGCACCGGATCCTTGACCTCCGGCGCCCTGAGCTGCAGGGCAACCTGATCCTTCGCCACCGTCTCACCCAGCAGGCGCGGCGGACCTTGAGTGACCTCGGGTTTCTCGAGATCGAGACGCCGATCCTCACCAAGCCGACCCCCGAGGGAGCGCGGGACTACCTGGTGCCGAGCCGGGTACACCAGGGCGAATTCTACGCCCTGCCGCAGTCGCCCCAGATCTACAAGCAGCTGCTCATGGTCGCCGGGTTCGACCGGTACTTCCAGATCGCGCGCTGCTTCCGTGATGAAGACCTGCGTGCAGACCGGCAGCCGGAGTTCACCCAGATCGACCTCGAAGCGTCGTTCGTGAGTGCCGAGGACGTCGAGTGGGTCGTCGAGCGGGTGCTGGTGGATCTCTGGCAGGTTGCCGGGCAGGAGGTTGCCCAGCCCTTTCCGCGGCTGGCCTGGCGCGACGCCATGGAGCGCTACGGCGTCGACAAGCCAGACCTCCGCTTCGGGCTCGAGATCCAGGATCTCACCGGAATCGTCGGCGGCGATGCGGCACCGTTCCTTCGCGACGCCATCGCCGCGGGCGGCCGCCTGCGTGGCATCCTCATGCCAAACGGTGCCGCGCTGAGCCGGAAGGACCTCGACCAGCTTGCGGCGGCCGCCAAGGCCGCCGGCGCCGGCGGGCTCGTCTGGGCGCGGCGCACGGCGTCGGGCTGGGAAGGGCAGGGCGTGAAGGCGCTGGGCAACGAGACCGTCGCGCAACTGCAGGCGGACGAAGGCGCGCTTCTGCTGGCAGCAAGCGGCGCTGACGGCGTCACGTCGCCGGCGCTGCATGCCGTGCGCAGCGCGCTCTGCCGTCGCAGCGACGCCGAGCCCCGCACTCGGCATGCATTTGTCTGGATCACCGACTTTCCGTTGTTCGAGCTCGATCCTGAGACGGGCGCGCACGTGCCCGCGCACCATCCCTTCACGGCGCCGCATCCGGACGATCTCGACCGGCTCGAGTCCGATCCGGCCAGCTGTCGGGCCCTGCACTATGACGCCGTCTACAACGGCAATGAACTGGGCAGCGGCTCCATCAGGATCACCGATCCCGCGGTGCAGCAGGCCATCTTTCGCCTGCTGGGCATACCGGACGACGAGGTGCGCCGCCGTTTCGGGTTCCTGCTCGACGGCCTCGCCGCTGGCGCGCCACCGCACGGCGGATTTGCGCTCGGGCTCGACCGGCTGGCCATGCTGATTGCCGGGGCGACATCACTCCGGGACGTGATTGCCTTTCCCAAGACCACCGCGGCGCGCGCGTTGTTCGAGGGAGCGCCGACGGCGGTGGACCCGCGAGACGTGGAGGCGTTGCACCTGAGGCTGAAGGCTGAAGGCTGAAGGCTGAAGGCACTACATGCGCCTGGCGCCCAGCGCTGAGCGCTCGAGGTAACACTTGACCGACGAAACGACCCACCGGCTCTCGACCGAGGGAGCCGATCCGCTCCTGCTGACCGGCGTCAACGACGCGACCCTGGCGGAACTCCAGAAGCAGCTCGACGTGCGCGTGAGCTACCGGGGCGACGCCCTGGCGCTGAGCGGGACGGCCGAGCAGGTGGAGCGCGCCACGCCGGTGGTGCAGGGACTGATCGACCTGGCCCGCATGGGCGAGCCGGTCACCGCCGACGACGTGAGCCGGCTGGTGAGCGAGGGTCCGGTCGAGGTGCCGTCCAATGCCCCCGAGGGGCGGATCGTGCTGCCGGGACTCCGGCGCGCGATCGTGGCGCGCACCCAGGGCCAGCGTGACTACGTGCACGCCATTGCCACCAACGACATCGTGATCGGGATCGGTCCGGCCGGCACCGGGAAGACCTACCTGGCGGTGGCCAAGGCCATCGAGGCGCTTGCGCGAAAGCGGGTGCGTCGCATCATCCTCGCCCGTCCGGCCGTGGAGGCGGGCGAGTCGCTCGGCTTCCTCCCGGGCGACCTGCAGGCCAAGGTGGATCCCTACCTCCGCCCGCTCTACGACGCGCTCGAGGACATGATGCCGCACGATCGGGTCCAGCGGGCCCTGGAGACCCGCACCATCGAGATCGCGCCCCTCGCCTATATGCGGGGCCGCACCCTGGCGGATGCGTTCATCATCCTGGATGAAGCACAGAATGCCACGGTGGCCCAGATGAAGATGTTCCTCACCCGCCTCGGGGTGAACAGCAAGACCGTCGTCACGGGAGACAAGACCCAGATCGACCTGCCGCGACGGGAGGATTCCGGCCTGGTGCAGATCGAGCGGGTGCTGCAGGGCATAGATGGCATCGGGTTCTGCTACCTGCAGGAGTCCGACGTGGTGCGCCACCGCCTGGTGCGCGAGATCATCCGCGCCTATGCGGATGACCAGGGCGGCTGATGACCACGCCGTGGCGGGATCACCTGCTCCGCTGGGGCCTCGTCCTG
>DASSOW010000417.1:0-2675 GCA_035700175.1 Gemmatimonadales bacterium
TCAGCCACGTGGGACTGGACTGGGAAAAGCACGTGGTGGTGGATCCGCGCTTCATCCGCCCCGCCGAAGTGGACCTGCTGCAGGCGGATCCCACCAAGGCCCGGAGCAAGTTGGGCTGGAAACCAAGCGTGAGCTTCGAGGAGCTCGTGGCCATGATGGTCGACGCCGACCTGGCGCGGCTGCAGGGCGCTGGCTGACCTGATGCGCATCCTGGTCACCGGCGCCGATGGCTTCGTGGGCCGCTATCTCCTCAGGCACCTCCTGCGGAGCGGCCATGAACTCACGGGCGCCGTGCGGCCCGGCTCGGATGCGGCGCGCGGGTGGCTCAGCGATGCCGAGTACACTGCGGTGCGCTGGGTCAACCTGGAGCTGGAAGACCAGGCCAGCGTGCGGCAGCAGTTCGACGTGCCGGTGGACGCGGTGGTTCACCTGGCGGCCGTCGCCTCGGGCAGTGAAGCGCGGGAAGACCCAGGACGCGCGTGGGTGGTCAACGCTGCCGGCACCGCACGGCTGCTCGAGACCGCGGCCATGGCCCGTGATGCCGGCACTGCTGATCCGCTCATGCTGGTGATCTCGAGTGCCGAGGTCTACGGTCCGGGCGAGGGACGCCGCACCGAGGACGCGCCGCTGCTGCCGGTCTCGCCCTACGCGGCGAGCAAGGCGGGAGCAGAACTCTCGGCCGCCGAAGTGGGTCGACGGACAGGGTTGCGCATCGTCGTGGCTCGGCCCTTCCAGCACACCGGCCCGGGGCAGACTGGCCGGTACGTGGTGCCGGCGTTCGCCCGGCGGCTGCGCGACGCGAAGAAAAATGGCGCGCGCCAGGTCCCGGTCGGCAACCTTGCGCCGGTGCGGGACATCTCCGATGTGCGAGATGTCGTGGCCGCCTACGCCGCGCTGCTGGAGCGGGGTGCACCGGGCCAGACTTACAACGTCTGCCGTGGCGACGGGGTGTCGCTCGAGGTGCTGTTCCGCAAGCTTTCCATGCTGATCGGTGTGACGGCGGAACCGGTAGCTGACCCGACGCTGGTGCGCCCGGCGGACATTCCCCATCTCGTCGGGGACAATACGAGATTGCGGGCGACCACCGGGTGGTCGCCATCCATCAGCCTCGATCAAACGCTGAAAGACGTGATAGATGCCCAAGCGGACTGACATCAAGAGCATCCTGCTGATCGGCTCCGGCCCCATCGTGATCGGCCAGGGGGCGGAGTTCGATTATTCGGGCACCCAGGCGGTGCGGGCGCTCCGGGAGGAGGGATACCGGGTCATCCTGGTCAACTCCAATCCCGCCACCATCATGACTGACCCCGAGCTGGCCGACCGGACGTACATCGAACCGGTCACGCCCGAGTGGGTGGCCAAGGTCATCGAGCGGGAGCGGCCCGATGCGCTGCTCCCGACCATGGGCGGACAGACGGCGCTCAACTGTGCCATGGCGCTGCACACCAGCGGTGTGCTGGAGAAGTTCGGGGTCGAGCTGATCGGTGCCAATGAGCGCGCCATCCGCATCGGGGAAGACCGCGATGAGTTTGCGGTCGCCATGCGCCGCATCGGGCTCGCCACACCTGAAGGCCGTACCGTGAAGAGCGTGGACGAAGCCCGCGCTGCGGTGGCCAATACCGGATTTCCGGCCATCATTCGTCCGTCGTTCACGCTGGGCGGCACCGGCGGTGGCATCGCTTACAACCCGGACGAGTTCGAACAGATGGTGCGGCGCGGGCTCGAGCTCTCCCCGGTGGGCTCGGTACTCGTCGAGCGGAGCATCATTGGCTGGAAGGAATATGAGCTCGAGGTGATGCGCGACGGTCGGGACAACGTCGTCATCGTCTGCTCCATCGAGAACCTCGACCCGATGGGCGTGCACACCGGTGACTCGATCACCGTGGCGCCGGCCATGACGCTCTCCGACCGTGAATACCAGAAGATGCGTGACGCCGCTATCGCCATCATTCGCGAGGTGGGCGTGGCAGCGGGCGGATGCAATATCCAGTTTGCCGTCAACCCGGCCGACGGGGAACAGCTCGTCATCGAGATGAACCCGCGCGTCTCGCGCAGCAGCGCGCTCGCCTCCAAGGCCACCGGCTTTCCCATCGCGCGGATCGGCGCCAAGGTGGCTGTCGGCTACACCCTCGACGAGCTGCCCAACGACATCACCCGGACCACGCCGGCTTCCTTCGAGCCGGTGCTGGACTACGTGGTGGTCAAGGTCCCGCGCTTCAACTTCGAGAAATTCCCCAAGGCCGATCCCTCGCTGACCACGCAGATGAAGGCGGTGGGCGAGGTGATGGCCATCGGTCGCACGTTCAAGGAAGCATTCCAGAAGGCGCTGCGCGGGCTGGAAACCGACCGGCCCGGTTGGAGTGCTGCCGCAGTCCAGGCCGATGACCGGCTGGGCGACACGTCGCGCGAGTCCGTCCTGGCGGCCCTGCGGACGCCCACCCCCGAGCGGATCTTCCAGCTGAAGCGGGCGTTCGACCTCGGGGTACCGGTGGAGGAGATCGCCGAGCGGACCGGGATCGATCCCTGGTTCCTGTACCAGTTGGCTGAGCTGGTGGAGGCGGAACGCCAATGGGTCGCCGCATCCTCCGTAGACGATGTAACGCTCATGCGTGCCATGAAACGGATGGGCTTTTCCGACCGGCAGCTTGCCACGTTGCGGGGCGAATCCGAGCAGG
>DASSOW010000418.1:0-3269 GCA_035700175.1 Gemmatimonadales bacterium
CTTGCGCCGTGCCTGCCCAACGACTGCTGGTCATCGCGGATGCACACATCGGCAGCGCCCCTGCGGCGAACGAGGTGGCACTGCTTCGATTTCTGCGCGACGCCCCCAGCATGGGTGACGCGCTGCTGGTTGCCGGTGACCTGTTCGAATTCTGGTTTGGCTGGCGCCGAGCCATTCCCCGCCGCGGTTTCGCCGTAGCCGCGGCGCTGGTGGAGACTGCGGCCCGCATGCCCGTACGCATGCTCGGCGGCAACCACGATCGCTGGGGCCGGCAAATCTGGGCAGAGAGCGGCATCACCTGGTCACCCGGCCAGCTTGAGCTCCAGGTTGATGGTCATCGAGTGGAGGCGCTGCACGGCGACGGCGTCGCGGAGCGACCGGGGCGGGTGTCGTGGTCCCACCGTCTCATTGGCCATCCGCTGACCGCCGGGACTTTCGGCCTGCTGCATCCGGACCTCGGCGTCTGGCTGGTGGACCGCCTCTCGCCCTGGCTCGGTGAATTGCGCCCGAGTGCGGAGCGGAAAGCCGCCAGCGCTGCCCGGCAGCTGGCATACGCCCATGAGCGCCTGGCAGGTGATGGCGCGCCCTGGATGCTCATCATGGGGCACACCCACGTGGCTGCGCTCGAAGAACTCGCGCCGTCCCGGTTCTATCTCAACCCCGGCCCCTGGATCGATGAGCAGCGCTACGCGGTGGTGACGCGGGAGGGGGCGAGCCTGCATCAGTTCTAGCTGTTGGCTGTTGGCTGCTGGCTATTGGCGCCTGATGCCAGCGTCCGCGCTGAGCGACCAATAGCCAGCAGCTAGCAGCCAGCGACCAATCATCCCACCGGCACCACCTCAGCCCGATCCAGCCGAGCACCGATGAAGCGAGCGCCCACGGTGCGGAAGCGCGCTTCGTCGTCGCTCACCACGAAGCGATGGGTTGCCTTGGCGGCGGTAGGGGCCTGCAACCCCTCACGCTGCAGGATCTCGCCCAGGGCACGCGCCGTTTCCTCCGCTGAATCGATGAGCCGCACGTCCTGCCCCAGTACCCGCTGGAGCAGTGGCTTGATCAGGGGATAGTGAGTGCATCCCAGTACCAGCGCGTCCATCCCGGTCTCCGTCAGCGGCGCCAGGTATTCCCTCGCCACGAGTTCGAGCGAGGGATGGTCGAACCATCCTTCCTCGACAAACGGCACGAACAGCGGGCACGCGGCCTGGCTCACCCTGGCGTCCGGCTTCCGCGTCCGGATGGCGCGAGGGTACGCCTCGCTGGTGATGGTACCAGCGGTTCCGATGACTCCAATGGCCGAACGGCTCGCCGCCACGGCAGCACGGGACCCCGGCTCGATCACGCCGATGACTGGAACCGGCGAGATCCCCTGCAGGTCGGTCAGCGCGTGCGCAGTGCTGGTGTTGCACGCAATCACCACCGCCTTGACCCGCTGCTCCAGCAGCCACGCGTGAATCTCCCGGCTGTACCGGCGCACCGTATCGGGAGACTTGGGGCCGTACGGCACCCGCGCGGTGTCGCCGTAGTAGATCGTCGATTCTGCGGGGAGATGCTCAAAGATTGCCCGCGCAACGGTCAGCCCACCGATGCCGGAGTCGAAGATCCCGATGGGAGCAGCGTTCATGGAATTCGAACGGGGATCCGGGCAGTCGCCCCGATGCCGCCCGGTGCTACCTGCAGGTCGAGGTCGCCGGGAAAGTCCCAGAGCTTGGCCGACACATAGGCCTCCAGCGCACTCAGGACGTGGTTAATCCCCATATATACCAGCCAGTCCTCGCGCTTCCTCGTGTACGTGTCAATCAGCTCGGCGTCGCCGGCGTCACGCGCCCGGTTCAGGTCCTTCTGGCTCTTGATCACCATGGTGAGCGTGCCGGCTTCGCCGGCAATGAAGACCAGCGCCGTCAGTTCACGCCCCAGCGACAGCTGCCCCCAGCCGGGCACCACGAGCGACTTGAGCATGTTGCCCGTGGCACTGGGCTTGTGGCCCGGCGCCTCGGTCGCCACCGATTGCGTGGTGTCCTGGGCCGGCGCGGTGGCCGTCGAGTCCTGGGCCCATGCCGGCACCGCCACCACCAGGAGGGCGGCAATCGCCAGACCAATGCGCATCAGCGGCGCCAGGCGAGACGAGCCCATGGGTCAGCGCGCGACCGCCGCGATGACGTCGATCTCCACCCGCGCGCCCTTGGGCAGCGCAGCCGCGGCCACGGTGCTTCGGGCGGGACGATGCTCACCAAAATGCCGGGCGTACACCGCGTTCATCGACTGGAAATCGGCCATGTCCGCCAGATAGACTGTGGTCTTGAGCACGGAGGACAGGTCGCTGCCGGCCGCGGCGAGCACCGCCTTGAGATTGGCAAAGACCTGCTCGGTCTGCGCGGCGGTGTCGCCGGGCACGAGTTCCATGCTCCCGGGATCGAGGGCAATCTGCCCCGCGGAGTAGAGCAGCCCGCCGTGGACCACGGCCTGGCTGTAGGGTCCGATGGCGCGAGGTGCCTGTTCGGTGGAAACGAAGTTCATGGTCAGGAAAGCCCTTCAATGGTGCCGTCAGCGGAAACGTGCATCTGCTCCGCCGCGGGCGTTCGGGGGAGGCCGGGCATGGTCATGATGTCACCAGCAAGCGCCACGACAAATCCGGCGCCGGCCGACGCATACACGTCCCGAATGGTAATCTGGAAGCCGTGTGGACGGCCGAGCTTGGACGGGTCGTCACTGAACGAGTACTGGGTCTTGGCCATGCACACCGGCGTCGCGCCCAGTCCCATCGACTCGCACTGCGCAATGGAGCGGTCGGCGGCCGGCTGGTAGGTGACGCCGTCCGCACCGTAAATGTCGCGTGCGATGGTCTCGATCTTGGACTTGATCGGCAGCGCGGTGTCGTAGAGAGGATGAAAGTTGCTGCCGCCTTCCTCAAGCATCGCCAACACCTCCCTGGCCACCGCTTCCCCACCCTCGCCGCCCTTTTCCCAGACGTCGCTCAGCGCGGCGCGCACGCCCCAGCCGCGGGCCGCGTCGAGCACGGTGTCGAGTTCTTCCTTCGAGTCGGTGACGAACCGGTTGAGCGCCACCACGACCGGCACGCCGAACTTGCGGACGTTGGCAACATGGGCCTCGAGATTGGCGAGTCCGCGCGTCAAGGCCGCCACGTCAGGCGTGCCCAGGGCATCCTTCTTCACGCCGCCGTTCATCTTGAGCGAGCGCACCGTCGCGACCACGACGGCGGCCTCCGGGTTCAGCCCGCCGAACCGGCACTTGATATCGAAGAACTTCTCGGCACC
>DASSOW010000419.1:0-3352 GCA_035700175.1 Gemmatimonadales bacterium
CCACCAATCACGGCGCCGAGCATGCCGACGATGATATCGCCGAGCAGGCCGTAGCCGATTCCACCGACCGCGTAGCTGGCAAGCAAACCGGCAACGAGGCCGACAATGATCCAGGTCAGCAGTGCCATACGTTCCTCACGAAGGATGAGACCGTATCGAACTTATGTCACGCAGGACCCCGCCGTAAGAGCAGGAGAGCGTACCATGACCGACTTCATGCGCACCATCGTCTCGCCCGATAGTCAGCACCGCGCCGTCATCCATCGTCGGCCCGACGGCTTTTTCGCCGTCCAGTTTGAGCAGTTCGATGACAGTGCCGTCACCGGTATTGGCGGCATGAGCGACCCGTTCTGGCGGGTGACCGAGCCGGCTTCCATCGTGGCATCACTGGATGAAGCGGAGCGGCTGGCCAGCGACCGCTTCGGCCTCGCACCGGCCTGAGTCGGGAGCCGCCCATTTCGCTGGCTGGCTGGTTCCATCTCGGCTTCTTCGGCCTGCTCATTCCCTGGCTCGCGTGGCGGTCGCGCGAGCAGGTTGCCCGGCACACGGCAACGCCGCGTGCCCGGCACTTTGCCAATGTCATCATCCAGCTGGTGATCTTCCTCGGCATCTCGCTGGCAGTGGCGCGGGTGGAACACATTCCGGTCTGGAAGCCGTGGGCGGGGCACTGGCTCGGCTGGCTCCTCGCCGCAGTCCTGGCAGCGGGCGGAATCGTGCTGATGCGGCCACGCTGGCGGAAGAACGTCGAGAAACGCGACCCGACGATCCGGCTCTTCATGCCGACCAACGGCGACGAGCGGCGGATCTGGGTGCTGGTGGCCGTGGCGGCGGGTGTGAGCGAAGAGGTGACCTACCGCGGTGTCCTCTTTGCGCTGCTCTGGATGCTCACTGGCTCCGGCTGGGCAGCGGCGGCCATTGCGGCCATCGTATTCGGGGTAAGTCACGCGGTGCAGGGGTGGAAGACAGCCGGCATCGTGACAATCATTGCACTGCTCCTGCATGGAGTGGTGGCGCTGAGCGGGGCGCTCTACCCGGCGATCGTGGCGCATGCGGTGTATGACATCGTGGCGGGGCTCACATACGGGCGGCTGGGCCGGGACTTAGGTTACGACATGGCGCCGCCGCCGGACCAGTTCCCGGAACCTCTGCCGGCGCCCTGACCGGAACCACCGGAGCCCCCTGTATGCTCGACCATATCCGTCGGCTTTTCGCCCATCTCGCCTGGGCTGACGCCCATGTGCTCGAATCCATCCGTGAGGGCGGCAACCCCGCCCGCGCTCGTGAACTCTTTGCCCACATTCTCGGCTGCGAACTGGTCTGGCTGGCCCGGATCGAGGGAACCAAGCCCGAGGTCCCGGTCTGGCCGGAGCTGTCGCTCTTCCAGTGCGGCATCCACGCCGGGCGGGTCCGCGAGGAGTATGAACGCTACCTCTCGCTCATCAGTGACGATGACCTGGAGGAGAGCGTGCATTACGTCAACAGCGCCGGGAGCGCCTTCACCTCGGAAGTGGGGGACATCCTGCTGCAGGTGGCCCTGCACGGCGCCTATCACCGCGGCCAGATCGCGATGCTCCTGCGCGATGGTGGTGCGGTGCCAAGTCCCACGGACTACATCGGCTTCGTGCGCGGCGCGCCAGCTGCAACCCGCATGGATGGCGCTGATCATCGGTGACGGAACGGCGAATCACGGGCTTTCACCAGGATGACAAGGGAGACTGGGTGGCAGAGCTGGACTGTGGCCATACTCAACACGTGCGCCACGACCCGCCCTGGCAGGTGCGGGAGTGGGCGACGACCGAATCCGGGCGAACGGAAAGAGTGGGAACGATGGTGGAGTGTGGGTGGTGTGAGGAGGGGCTAGGGGTTAGGGATTAGGGGTTAGGGTTGAGAGACGGGCATCCGTTCTTCCGCCCTGGTCCCTAGTCCCTAGTCCTTAACCCCTATTCGCCATGCCCCTAAAAATCAAACGCGCCTACGACCCTCCATCCCGGTCCGACGGCACCCGCATCCTCATCGACCGGCTCTGGCCCCGCGGGGTGAAGAAGGAAGCGCTGGCGCTGGATGGGTGGATGAAGGAGATCGCGCCGAGCCCCGGGCTCCGGACCTGGTTTGGCCACAAGCCGGAGCGGTTCAAGGAATTCCGGAATCGGTACCGCGCCGAGCTCAAGGGACACCCGGAGCTGGTGGCGGAACTGCGAGGGCTGGCGAAGGCGGGCACACTTACACTGGTATACGGCGCGCGCGATGAGGTGCATAACGGGGCGGTGGTGTTGCGGGAGGTCGTGGCGGGTCGGGCCTGAGACACCAGAAGTCGCAGGTCGCAGGTCGCAAGTCGCAAGTCGCAAGTCACACGTTGCAAGTCACGCGACCCGCGACCCGCGACCCGCGACTTGCGACTTACGACTTGCGACCCTCAAGGATGGACTTACCAATGCGCCTGACTCTCGTCGCCATGCTCACCCTCCTTGCTGCCCCCCTTGCTGCGCAGCAGGCGGACGGCAAGATCCACGTGGTCGGCAACCTCAGCTTCGTCAATACCGCAGGCAACAGCGAGCTCACCACGCTGAGTGGCGACGAGACGCTGCAGAAGATGACCACCGATTCGCTCTGGAAATTCCGGCAGACGGCGGCCGCCGTCTATGGTCACTCGGAAGACTCGACCACGGCGAGCGCCTTCAATGCCGGTGCGCGAGTGGACCGGATTCTCTCGTCCCGGCTCTCCGCCTTCGTGGGCGGGAACTGGGAACGGAACCGCTTTGCCGGCATAGCCCGAAGGTTCGAGGAGATCGTGGGGCTTGGGTTCCAGCTCCTTGACCTGGAGCGCGACCAGCTGAGCTTCGAGGCGGGCGGGTCGTTCAACCAGCAGCGGAGCACGCTCGGGGTGGACGACAACTTCGTGGCCGCGCGGGCGGCGGGGGCCTACAAGCACCTGCTGACCGACAAGGCCTATTTCCAGCAGCTCGCCGAGTTCCTGCCCAACCTGGAAACCAGCGAGGACTTCCGGCTCAACACCGAAACCTCCCTCGTGGCGCCGATCTCCCGCGCCATCGCGCTCAAGTTGAGCTATACCATTCACTTCGACAACCTGCCTGAGCCGGGGTTCGAGAAGACGGACCGGATATTGAGCTCGGGGATACAGGTGACTTACTAGGCGGACGAGGCGGACGAGGCGGACGGGGCGGACGAGGCGGACGGGGCGGACGAGGCGGTCGAGGCGGTCGAGGCGGTCGAGGCGAGCCGAAGCTCACCCGCTGGAACCAGTCCGTCCTGTCCGTCCAGTCCGTCCAGTCCGTCCAGTCCGACCAGTCCGTCCTGTCCGCCTCCTCTGGACGAATCGACCTTTGCGCCCCAT
>DASSOW010000420.1:0-3263 GCA_035700175.1 Gemmatimonadales bacterium
CCCGAGCGCAGCGAGGGATCGGCCTGTTGTCAGCGCCGATCCAGTATCCCGAGCGCAGCGAGGGATCGGCCCGTCGTCAGCGCCGAACCCAGTATCCCGAGCGCAGCGAGGGATCGGCCCGTCGTCATTGCCGATCCAGTATCCCGAGCGCAGCAGGAAATTCGGCACGCTGCTTGCCCTGCCTCCTCCCGCCGTTAGCTTGAGTCCCGATCCCGCTCCGTCTCGCAAGGAGAACCGCATGTTCCGCGCTGTCCGCTCGCTGCTTGTCCTCTTCGCCGTCCTCCTCCCCGTGCCCTTGCTGGGACAGGAAGCCTCGGTCGAGGGCACCTGGAAGGTGGACGCCAAGCTGGATACCCGCGGTGGCCCGCGCGAGGTCATCATCCGGCCCGATTCCAGCGCCACCTGGGGCAAGGAAACGTCCCGCTGGCGGCTCAGGGACGACTCCATCATGGTGGCGATCGGCGGCGAGTGGGAGACCTACAAGCTGGACGTCAGCAAGACCCGCCTCACCATCTCCGGCGGCGATCTGCAGAAGCCGATCACGCTCAAGCGGGTAGGCCCGGCGACCCCTCGACCCGCCGGAGTGAGCGTCCCGCCGGATCCCGACGCCTGATTCAGGAAAGCACGAAAGACACGAAAACACGAAAACACGAAAGAGTCGTAAGTCATAAGTCGGAAGTCATGGGACTCGTGACTCATGACCCGCGACCAGCTTTCGTGTCTTTCGTGCTTTCGTGATTCTTAACCTGCCTGCACCATTCGCTCCGCGGCAATTCGCCGGAGCTGGAATGGCTCAGTCCTCGGCGTCTGCTCCGCTACGACAAGCTGCCCCAGGAATCCCTCTCGCCGAAGCCCCGGCTCAATCGAAGCCCTGGCACACTCCGCCGTATTGCAGCGGGCGCTCAGGTGCGCGAGCACGACCAGTTCCAGTTCCTGATGCAGCACTTCGGTGAGCAGCTGGAGCGCGGCGACGTTGGACAGGTGGCCGCCTGAGCCGGCAATCCGCTGCTGCACGGACGGCGGATAGCCGCTGGTCCGGAGCATCACCTCATCATGATTGGCCTCCACGACCAGCGCGTGGCAATCGCGAAGCAGCAGCCGCACCGCCGCCGTGGGCCGGCCCAGGTCATGGGCCAGCGCCACGCGGGTTCCGTCGGGGCAGGTGACCGCAATCGCCACCGGCTCAGCCGCGTCGTGGCTGCTTCCCGCACACTCGAGCTGGAAAGGACCCACCTGGATCGGTGCGCTCCCGCGCAGCGGCCGGTGCTGCACCCCATCCCGCTGGCGCAGCGACCCCCACGTTCCCACCGACGCGGCGATGGGGATGCCGTGCCGACGAGCCAGTCGCCATGCGCCGCAGGCGTGATCGCCATGCTCGTGCGTAAGCGCGATCCCGACAGCCGCCGCGAGCGACACGCCCGCCTGTTCCGCCCGGCGAGTCAGCTCCCGGCAGCTGAACCCGGCGTCGAGAAGCAGCACCTTGCCATTGGCCTCAAGCAGGAAGCAGTTGCCGCGCGAGCCCGATCCGAGCAGGTGCAGCGTCGTCATGCGAGCCTGCGATGGAGTGACGCGAGCCAGGCCTCGTGCTGCGGGGTCACTTCAACCTGACGGCGCGGCAGCACCCTCCGGGCAATCTCCAGGAACCCCTCCTCCGACATGCGTTCGGCACCGGACGTGCCCCAGGCAAAGGGAGGAACCCAGCGCGGCGGCCGCCCGTCGCCGAACACGCTCGCGCCAGCACCGATGATCGTTCCGGTGCCGAGCATGGTGCCGATGGCGGTCTTCGCATGGTCCCCGATGAAGCTGCCCACGAACTGCCGGCCGGTGTCGCGTGGTCCTGCCGGGGTCTCGAGCCGCACCGTGCCGTACGTATTCTTGAGGTTGGATGTCGTGGTCAGCGCCCCGAGATTGACCCAGTGGCCCAGGATGCTATGCCCGACAAAGCCATCGTGGGCCTTGTTGCAATAGCCGGTGAAGATGCTGCTGGAGACCTCGCCTCTCACCACGCTGTGGGGGCCGATCACGCTCTGCCGGATGAAGCCGCCCACCACCCGGGCGTGCTCGCCGATCCAGCAGGGACCTTCGAGCCTGGTGCCGCTTCGCACCTCGGCGCCGTCGCCGATGGCGACCGCACCGTGGCGCACGTCGAAGACCACGCCGGGCTCGATGATGGCCTTCCCGATGCGGACCGCCGATTGGTCGCCCAGCACCAGTACGCCAGCGGGCAGCTCCTCACCAACGGCGGCGGCGCAGTCATCCGGCAGCCACCGCTCGAGGGCCGTGAGCAGCGCGTCGGTTCCCGAGAGCCACATCCCTTCGATGTCAGCGGCAGTGCCGTCGCCGTCGAGCGTGGGAGCACAGGGGCCGTCACGCACGATGCGGGCAACCGTGCGGCCGCCTGCCACCAGCCGGCCTGCTTCAGGCGCGAGCATGAGCCGTCGCGTCGCCGGCGCGAATTCGGACGATGCGATCATGACCGGTCCCTGCAGCGATGAAGGTGCTGCGACACCGGGCGTGTCGACATCCACAAACCCGCGCACCCGGTCTCCGACGATGAGTGTCGTGCGGACGCCAAGCGCCTGCTCCCATCGCTCCCGGATTCGCCACGCACCTGCCCGCAATTCGGCCACCGGGCGCACGCCGGCAAACGGTGCCCAGCGGCCTTCCTGATCTTCCGGCTCGAGCAGGACAAGCTGCATCAGGGCAGATCCCGGATGGCGGGAGGCAATGCGTCCAGGACCCTTTTCAGGTCGGCCGAATCGTGCCGGGGCATGACCAGCACTCGACCATTGGCCTGGACCACGACCAGCTCCTGCATGTTGCTCACGACGATCGGCTCTCCCGACGACCAGATGATGCAGTCGTGCGATTCATGGGCCACCGCGGGGCCAACGATGACGTTGCCGGCAGGATCCTTGGGCCGCACCCGGGCCAGCGCCTCCCATGTGCCGATGTCATCCCAGGCAAAGGCGCCACTCACCACCGCCACCCGATTGCTCCGCTCCAGGACTCCCACGTCGATGGAAATGGGCGTGACCTTGCGGAAGAAATCCTGGACGTCACCGGCATCGAGCCGGGCCAGCGCCGATGCCACCTCGGGCGTATGCCGACGCACTTCATCCAGCAGCCGGCGCGCGGTCCATGCGAAGAGGCCGCTGTTCCAGAGCGCGCCCGCGGCCATCAGGTCGAGCGCCGTGGCGGCGTCCGGCTTCTCCTGGAACCTGGCCACGGAGCGTGACGTCGCGTCGAGGGGCTTGCCGGGT
>DASSOW010000421.1:0-8724 GCA_035700175.1 Gemmatimonadales bacterium
AACTCGGCTGGCCCCAGGCGCCCCGAAAGTCGAGCGTCATCTGCCCCATGCCACCCGTGATGTTTACCTGCCCGCATCGGCTGTTGCCGAGACGGTCGAGCAGCAGCTCGGCGGCGCCCGCTTCGATCGTCATCGTGGAACAGCGAATCCGGTTGGGCTGGCTGAACGAGATGGTGGCCTGGGTGGCTCCCGAGGCGAGGTGAAGATCACTCAGCCGGAGGCCACCCAGCTCGAGCCGGGCATTGGCGGCACCGAGGTTCGCCTCGAGCGATACCAGCACCGCCGGATTCAGGAGCACCGACGCGGTCTGGGTCAGCTGCGCCCGGGACGCGACCCGGAGGCCGGACTTGCCGGCATTCTCGATCCCCAGCGCCAGCGAGCCGTCCCCCGCATCGAAACGGCTGACCGGTTCGAAGCGGTCGGGGTCGTAGCGCAGCTGCATGGCATAAAGGACATCCGGCGAACCGGCGCCGACGTTGATGGTGCCAGCTACAAAATCAAGCCGAGCGTCGAGGCGTCCCTCGCCGTGTCGCTGACGGGACACGGAATAATCCCGCATCTCCTGCGCAGAGAGCAGCGGTGCGCCCGCCATCGTGAGGGCGAGCGCGACCAGTGCGGCCCTCATCGCTGCCGCGGCGGGGCCGGCGTCCCAGGGCGGCGAGCCGCCGGCACCCCGAAGCGGGGCGTGGCCCAGAGATATTCGTCGGTGAGCGCTTCCGGGGGAATGATCCGACCCGCAAAATTTTCCTTGACGCCGGCACGGGACAGCATGGCGGCACCCAGGCCGGTGGTGGCCAGGAGCCAGGTCAGCAGCACGGCCGCGCCCCGCACGATGCTACCGGCTACCGGCACCCATCCCACCAGCGCCCACGCGAGCCACAACGCCGCCGTGACCGCGAGCCCCAGCATGACAAAACGGGTGTTGCCGGGGTTGCCCAGCATGACACCAGCAGCCTGACGCCGGCGCGTCCAGGTCTCGCCCATGGCGTGGGCCATGGCGATGAACCCGCCCACGACCCCGACGATGACGAGGAGCGCGTAGACGATCACGGCGAATGGAAGCAGCAGGATGCCCGCGACACTCAGGACCAGTCCCACCACCAGCATGCCGAAGGTCGGCAGCAGGAGGATCTGCCCGATCAGCCCGGTGACGAATGCCCGGCCGAAGTTGTGCGAAGTGGTGTCGGAGACGATCTGCAGGTGCTGCTGGGCAAATACGGAGAGCGCCCAGCCGAGACAGGCGAGCGCGAGGAACACGCCGATGACGCCCACCAGCCGGCTGAATGTGAGCGAGAGCGCCGAGCGCGGTGCCGCCGCCGGTCCTGCTGGGACGGGCGCGGCGGCCAGGATGCGTGACTCGCCCTGGATTTCTCCACCCGCATTCTGGACCCGGCCATGCACGGCGAGCACGTCGCCGGCCACGATGGCACCCGGGTGCAGGACGATGTCACCATCATAGGCGACGAGATTCCCGTCGAGACGCCCATAAATGTCGGCATCGCCCCGGAACACCAGCAGGTGTCCTGCCAGGGATTGGTCCGACCCAACGCTGTACGAGCCAAGCCGGGCGGAGCCGCCCGGCACGGTGACCCGGATGGCGGAATCGGCGAGCGTGTTCAGCCGGCCGAGTTCCCGCTCGAGGTCCAGCGGGCGCGAGAGATCCGAGAGGTCGATCACGGGGCCGTTGGCACCCGCAGCAGGAATGGCGATCGGATGTTCGACTTCGCGCCGTGCCGGGACCGAGTCATCCTGGGCACCGCCGCGAATCTGCTGCAGGAAACTCCAGATGTCCGAGGCGACACCGCTCACGCCGTCGGGCCGGGGCGCGGCGTGCAGTGAGAGCGCAGGGAGGATCAGGAGGAGCAGCGCGCCGGGTGCCGCCTTAAGCGCCCGCATGCGCCGCTCCCTCCGACGGAATGGCCATCAGCCGCCGCAGCGCCATCAGCCCGACAACGTAGAGGAGCATGACGCACGCGGAGACCGCGGCAAGTCGCATCGGAGCGCCGATGGCGCTGCGTGCGGCGTCAAACCAGGGCTGCTCCGTGACATTGGCGAAGGCGCCGCGCAGTGCCACCCAGAACCACTGGGTCGCCTCGCCGCCGAGCCAGCTGCCCGCGGAGCTGACCAGCTCGCGATTGAGCGAGGTCCAGATGATGCTCGCCGTCATCATGCCCACCAGGGCGACGGCGACTGAAGCTGCGAAAGCCCGGCTCCGACCGGTTTCGAGGAGTCGGCGCCGCGCCGTGGCCATGGAGCGCATGGCGAAAGGGTCGGGAACCGCAACCTGGAACATCACCTGGTCGGCGAACTCGTCGCCCGCATCGAAATGCGGCAGCGCTTCGAGCGTCGAGACCACTGCGCGATGCTGGCCCAGGAGCAGGGTGCATTCGGCGCAGTCGGTCAGGTGCTCGAACTGTGACGGCGTGGGCTCGCCCGCAAGGAGCGAGTCGATCTCGTCAGGAGTGAGGTGCTGCCGGGGCCCGGTCATAAGTGTGCCCTCCTACGGAGCGTCAAAAGGGAATGTTTCATTCGCGCAGATGGCCCAGCGACTCCCGCAACTCATTGCGGGCGCGGTGGATGTAGGTCTTGACGGTGCCAAGTGGCAGGTCGAGGATCTCGGCGATCTCCTCATACGGCCGGCCCTCGACGTGCCGGAGCAGGATGCAGGCGCGGTACTCTGGGCGGAGTGCACCGATGGCCGCCTCGATCTGGCCGCCCAGCTCCTTGGCTTCGACCGTGTCGAGCGGAGTTTCCTGCCGGGCGCCGATCTGCAGCGCCGTGGCCTCTATGGCTTCGGGCGTCGCCGCGTGCGGCGATCCCTCGAGCGAAAGCGTGTTGAGTTCACGCCGCCGCAGGTGGTCGATGGCGGTGTTGTTGGCGATCTTGAAGATCCAGGACGAAAACTTGAATTCCGGCCGGTAGGAATCGAGCGCATTGAGCGCCTTGACGAAGGTTTCCTGCGAGAGATCTTCGCTCAGCTCCCGGTCGCGCACCATGCGGAAGATGAGCGAAAAGATGGGGCGCTCATAGCGGCGCAGCAGCTCGCGGTACGCAGCCTCGGAGCCGGAACGCGCAAGCGCCACCACCTCCTGGTCAACCAGCGCCTGAATTCCCTGCGGCGCGGTCACCGGAGGCCGTCCGTGCTTGCGGTGCGGCTTCGAAGCGGGCTACATTCTGCGCCTATGTTCGCCTCAGATCGAGAGTTACCAGTCGCGGGCGGTCCGGACAAGAGAAAGTATGTGCGGGACATGTTTGGCGCCATTGCCCCCACCTACGATCGGCTCAACCGGATCATCAGCCTGCGGCTCGACCTTCGCTGGCGTCGCGCCGCGCTCCGCATGCTCGACTGGGAGCGGGCGCCGGAAGGCACGTACCTCGACCTCTGCGCCGGGACGCTCGACTTTGCCGCTGCGCTCGCGCGCGAGCGCGGCTTCCGCGGCCGGATCATCGGAGCCGATTTTGCGCTCCCCATGCTCCAGCACGGGCGCGGCAAGACCACGCGCGCAACGCCGGTCAACGCCGATGCGCTGCAGCTTCCGTTTGCCGATGCGACCTTCGATGGCGCCATGGTAGGCTGGGGTGTCCGCAACCTGGCCGACCTCGATGCCGGCTTCCGGGAGGCCGCGCGGGTGCTGAAGCCCGGCGCTCGGCTCGTGGTGCTGGAGATGAGCACGCCGCCGTCGCAGCCATTTCGTGGCGTGTACCTCGCCTATTTCGAGCATGTGCTGCCTCGCATCGGCAAGCTGGTCTCGAAGCATGGCGATGCCTACGACTGGTTGCCTGAATCGACCCGCGTCTTCCCTGATCCCGACGCCCTGGCTCAGCGCATGACCGCCGCCGGCTTCAGTGATGTGACCTATCGGCGATTCATGGGCGGGGTGACGGTGGCGCACGCTGGGACGCGGGACGCGGGACGCGGGACGCGAGTCCCAAGTCTCGAGTCTCGAGTCTCGTGGCCCACGACCCGCGACCCACGACCCACGACCCCATGACCCTCGACTCCCTCTCTGCTTTCGTAACCGCCATCGACCGTGCCGGCGAGCTGGTGCGCATCAGCCAGCCGGTGAAGGCCCGGCTCGAGATCGCCGAGATTGCCGATCGGTGCATGAAGGCACCGGGCGGCGGGCCGGCGCTGCTCTTCGAGCAGGTGATCCTCGACGACGGCACCCGTAGCGAATTTCCGGTTGCCATCAATCTCTACGGCTCCATGACCCGCATGGCGCTGGCGCTCGGCGTGAAGCAGCTGGACGAGATCGGCGATCGCATCAGCGAGATGCTGGAGCTCAAGGTTCCGGAGGGACTCTTCGGCAAGCTTGCCATGCTGCCGCGCCTCGCGGAAATGGCCAAGTTCCCGCCCCGGGTGAAGGGCGGCAGGCCACCTTGCCAGGAGATGGTGGCGCGGGGCGACGACATCGACCTCAACGCCATGCCGTTCCTCACTACCTGGCCGGGCGACGGCGGGCGCTACATCACGCTTCCGATGGTGATCACCCAGGATCCGACCCGCGGCACCCGCAACGTCGGGATGTACCGGGTGCAGGTGCTGGGGCGCGACACGCTCGCCATGCACTGGCAGCGCCACAAGGTGGGCGCCGCCCACTGGCGCGAAATGGCGGAGCGGGGCGAACGGATGCCGGTGGTCATTGCGATCGGTGGTGACCCGGCGAGCATCTACTCGGCGTCGGCGCCGCTGCCGCCCAGCATCGATGAATTCCTCTTTGCCGGATTCATCCGGAAGAGCCCGGTCGAGCTGGCGCGTGCCGTCACCTGTGAGCTCGACGTGCCCGCCGAAGCGGACTTCGTGCTCGAGGGATACATCGACCCCGCGGAAGACCTGGTACTGGAAGGGCCGTTCGGCGACCACACCGGCTTCTACTCGCTGGCGGACTACTATCCCAAGGTGCACGTCACCGCGGTGACGCGTCGGCGTGACCCGATCTATGCGGCGACACTGGTCGGCAGGCCCCCGATGGAAGATTACTACCTGGGTCACGCCACCGAACGGATTTTTCTGCCGCTGCTCAAGCTCACGGTGCCCGAGATCGTGGACTACCACATGCCGGCCGCCGGCATCTTCCACAATCTCGTTTTTGTCTCGATCGACAAGCAGTACCCCGGCCAGGCGTACAAGGTGATGCACGCGCTGTGGGGCCAGGGGCTGATGGCGCTGGCCAAGGTTCTGGTCATCGTGGACAAGCATGTGAACGTCCAGGATCCCGACGAGGCGTGGTGGGTGGCGCTCAATAACATCGACCCGGAACGCGACGTGACTTTCACGCGCGGGCCGGTGGACGTGCTCGACCACTCGTCGCAGCATTTTACCTTTGGCAGCAAGATGGGCATTGACGCGACGCGCAAGTGGCCCGAGGAAGGCTTCACCCGCGAATGGCCCGGCCTGATCACCATGGATGAAGCAACGAAGAAGCGGGTGGACGCGATGATGCCGGGGCTGGGGTTGGATCGTTGGCTGGACGCGGGACGCGGGACCAATGACCGGTGACCCGTCCGGTAGGAGCGGCCCGCGGGCCGCCCCTGCAGGTTCACGTCCCGCATCCCGCGAAGGCCAGACCTTTCACGGCCGCTCCCTCCCCGTCCGCTTCATCAACTTCGTCAAGCTGCCCCACACGCTCTTTGCACTTCCCTTTGCGCTGCTGGGTGTGCTGGCGGCCTCGGCGGTGGCGCCGGTGACCATGCGCAGCGTGGTACTGGTCGTCGTCGCCTTCAGCAGCGCCCGCTGGGTCGCCATGGGGTTCAATCGCATTGCCGATCGTGCCTACGATGCCCGCAATCCGCGCACCCGGGGACGCGAGCTGCCGAGCGGCACACTCACGCTGCGCCAGGCGTGGGCGTCAGTCATCATTGCGGGTCTCGTGTTCATCGCGGCCGCAGGGTTGCTGAATCCGCTCTGCGCCCTGCTGGCTCCGGTGGCGCTTGGATGGATCATGCTCTACAGCTTTGCCAAGCGCTTCACCTGGTGGCCCCATCTCTGGCTGGGGATGAGTCTGGCGATTGCGCCGGTGGGCGGGTATCTCGCGATCACCGGCGCCTGGAGTGAGCCCGGCTGGTTGCTTCTTGCGATCACGCTTGCCGTCGCCACCTGGGTAGCGGGCTTCGATATCTTCTACGCCCTGCCCGATGCGGAATTCGATGCGCGCGAGGGGCTGCACAGCGCGGTGGTGCGGCTGGGTGAGCGACGCGCCATTCTCGCCGCCAAGCTGCTGCACGGCCTCACCATTCCGCTGCTGGCGCTCTTTGGCTGGGGTGCCGGCTTCGGGCTCTGGTTCTTTGCCGGCGTGCTGGTCGCGGCCGGGATCCTCGCCTATGAACATCAGCTGGTGCGCCCCGGCGACCTGAGCCGCCTCAACGCGGCATTCTTCACCATGAACGGCGTGATGAGCGTGACGGTCTTTCTCTTTGCGCTGGTGGACCGGCTGGCATGAGCGACATGAAGCAGTACCCGGTGGTTCTTGCCATAACCGGCGCGAGCGGAGCGCCCTACGCCGTGCGGCTGCTCGAGGTGCTCTCTCGCTCGCGCGTTCCGGTCTGGCTCCTGGTGTCGTCGCACGGAATGCGATTGCTGCGGGACGAGTGCGGGATCGGCTCGATGCAGGAACTGCAGGCATCCACGGGCGGCGACTGGTCCACGGTCACCACCTTTCCCGACGGCGACCGCGGTGCGCTTCCTGCCTCAGGAAGCCAGCGCACCGCCGGCATGGTGGTCTGTCCCTGCTCCATGGGCACCGTCTCGGCCATCGCGCACGGCAGCAGCCGGTCGCTCATCGAGCGCGCCGCAGACGTGACGCTCAAGGAGCGCCGGCGCCTGATCGTTGTGCCTCGCGAGACGCCGTTCTCGCTGGTGCACCTTCGCAACCTCACGCTGCTCGCCGAGGCGGGCGCCACGATCATTCCGGCGGCCCCAGGGTTCTATCACCGCCCCGCCCAGGTAAGTGAGCTGGTGGACTTCATCGTCCAGCGCGTCCTGGATCACCTGGATCTCGACATCCAGGTCGGTCCACGCTGGCAGGGCGACGACGGGCGCTGACGCATGCGCCTCGGCGTCATTTCCGATACTCACGGGCTGCTGCGGCCGGAAGTCTTCGACGTGTTCAAGGAAGTTGACCACATCCTCCACGCCGGTGACGTGGGCCCTGCGGAGCTCCTGAGGGAGCTCGAGGCCATCGCACCGGTGACTGCGGTCTACGGCAACACTGATGGCTGGGATCTCCGGGCCCGTCTCCCCCAAGTCGCATCCATCCGGCTCGACGGGTTCGATATCGTCGTGACGCACGGCGACCAGCTCGGTTCACCGACGCCCGAGAAGCTCAACGCCGCCTTTCCCGAGGCGGAAATCATCGTCTTCGGCCATACCCACCGGCCGCTGCTGACGCTGGTGGACGTGGTGGTGACGGTGATGAACCCGGGGGGCGCCGGCCCGCAGCGGTTCGACCTGCCGCCCTCGGTGGGGATCATGGAACTGGAGGCGGGGATTCCACCGAGGGCGAGGCTGGTTCCTATGCTGGACAGCTAGGCGGACAGGGCGGACAGGACGGACTGGGCGGACAGGGCGGACTGGGCGGACAGGGCGGACTGGACGGACTGGACGGACAGGACGGACTGGACGGACTGGGCGGACTGGACGGACTGGGCGGACCGGTGTCATAGGGTGAGCTTCGGCTCGCCTCGTCCGCCTCGTCCGCCTCGTCCGCCTCGTCCGCCTCGTCCGCCTCGTCCGCCTAAGAAGGATCCCTCGCCGGCGCCTGATCCGCCGGGTTCATCCCGAAGCCCGCAATCCGGCCGCCGACAATCACCCAGCGGATCATGACCGGGTCGTCGAAGGTGGTGTATTGGCCGGTGCGCCAGTACTGGGTCTGGCCATGCCGCTTCACAAATTCTTCCTTGAGAAGTTTCACCTCGAACCCCGCGCGGCTCACGAGCTGGGCAAGGCTCGATTTCAGTTCGTCCGCAAACTCCGCCTTCGACTTCCATGCCGTTGTGTCTGCCACATGCGCCCACAAGCTGTCCGACTGCCCGTGGAAGAACCAGTCCGAGGCCTTGCGGCCCAGCTCGAGCGAATCCATCGGCGGGGCAATCTGGGCGGAGAGCGGCACGGCGGCGAGGAGAGTGACGGCAAGTGCCAGCAAAGTGGGACGCATCGGTGACTCCAGGCTGATGAGTGGCACCTTACGGCCGAGCCGACGCATTGTTTCAGATAGGAACTCGGTCAAGGGTCGAGGGTCGAGCGTCGAGGCTGTCATTGCGAGGTCGCGTAGCGGCCGAAGCAACGTTGCAGCCCGAAATCGGAATGCCGCTGGAACTCCGCCCGTGAGATCGCGGTCGGGCTGCAAGATTGCTTCGTCGCACGCACGGCGTGCTCCTCGCAATGACAGCGCCGGGCGGGACCCGCGACCCGCGACCCGCGACCCGCAGCCTACCCCTCCAGCCAACTCTCCAGCGTACTCGTCCGCCGCAATGCATCCGGATGCGACCGGAACCAGCGCATCAGCAGCAGGATTTCGTCTAATCCATCGAGCGGCAGCGGGAATGGGGGTGCGAGTGGTTTTTCCAGTTCCACGCGTACCTCGGCGCGGAAGGCCGCTTCCTCGATCGGCGTGGATGGCCAGGGCCAGGTGCCCCGCACCAGCCCGCCCCGGATGATGAACACCTGGTCATCGCCCAGCACGCCGGGATCTCGATAGACGAAGCTCAGCAGATCCACCGCCGAGC
>DASSOW010000422.1:0-5421 GCA_035700175.1 Gemmatimonadales bacterium
TGGACGTGGACACCAGAAGGACCTCAACAGTTCAACGGGATTCAGGAGGAAGGGACATGAAGGGCATGTTGAAGGCTCTCACAGCAGTGGCGATGGCGACGGCGTTTACCGCCTCGACCGCGCACGCGCAGACGCCGGTGAGCTTTGGTGTTGGTGGTGGCGTGAACATCCCGCTCAGCGATTTCGGCGATGCGGCCAAGCTGGGCTTCCAGGGCACCGCCCTGGTCGAGTTCGCTCCGGCGAATCTGCCCGTCGGCTTCCGCGTGGACGGCACGTACCAGCAGAACAACTTCAGCGACGATCTCGAAGCTGACGGCAAGTTCCAGCAGATCTACGGCACGGCCGACGTCATGTATACCTTCAAGACGGCGCCTGAGTCGCGGATCCACCCCTACCTGATCGCTGGCGGCGGTGTCTACAATATGAAGGCCAAGGTTGACGGCGTGGGTGATTCCGGCTCGGACACCAAGTTCGGCGTCAACGGCGGCGCGGGCTTCAACATGTCGGCTGGTTCGGCGACTGTCTTCCTCGAGGCCCGGTTCCACAATGTCTTCACCAGCGATGATGATACTGGTGCGAGCAACACCAACTTCATTCCGATCACCATTGGCGTGAAGTTCGGCGGCTGATTCAGCTGCAGTTCGAGTCCACAATGCGGCCTCGCCCTCGGGCGGGGCCGTGTTGTTTCGGGGATGCCCTCTTGCGCAAAATGGCCGGATTTCCCAGCTTGGAGCACTCCACCCGACATCCGTGCACCACGCGCCGGGCGCTGTCCGGCCCTGCAAGTGAGTTGTGACCAGCCGTTGCCTTGAAGGTTCCCCTACCCGGAGGGCATCATGCGCTCACGCCACATCGCAGGACTGCTCATCGCTGTCTCGATGCTTGCCCCACCGCTGGCTGCCCAATCCAGGCCCGTTGAACTGGGCGTGGACATGGGGGCGCTGGTGGATTTCGGCAATGGCGAGACCAGCACCTTCTTCGACGTCCCGACCGGCGTGCTCCGCGTCGGGTTTTGGATGAACGACAAGATCTCCATCGAGCCCAACCTCTGGCTCAGCGTGGCGCACGTCGGCGGCGAGACCAATACACGGTTCTCCGTTGCTCCAGCGCTTCTCTACCACTTCAAGACCGACCGCACCATGATGCGGCCGTATCTGGCGGTCTTCCCCGGCATCTATCACCAGTCCGGTGGCGCCGGCTCGCAGTTCTTCGCCGGCGGCGGCCTGGGTGCGCTCTTCCCGCTGCAGGAGCAGCTGGCCTTCCGGGCCGAGGCCCTCTTCTCGCACTACTTCGAGTCCGACAATTTCAGCGACCTGAATGAGCTCGGTTTGCGACTCGGCTTCTCGTTCTTCACCAACTAGCCACGCCGCTCAGCGCGCGAGTCCTGGCCCCGCCCTCCGGCGGGGCCTCGGCGTTTCAGCTGGCTCCTCATTGTGACATCCGTCATGGTCCAGCCCCGCTGGCCGCCTCAAATTGCGACTGTTGCGCTTTCTCTCCCTTTTCAAGGAGCCTCTGATGCGCACGCGACTCGCAGCTTTCGTGATCTTTGCCACGCTCGTCAGTTCGCCGGCCTTTGCGCAGGGCGCACGGTTCGGCGTCGGTGGCAGCGGCGATATTTCACTGGAAGACAACGGCGGCAGCGATTTTGGGTTTGGTGCCGCGTTCGATTACTACCCGGGCGGCCCGGTGGGACTCCGACTCGACGGTTCGTGGATTTTCCACCCCGGTGACGATGGCGTCCTGCTCAACGGCGATGCCACGTATAATTTCGTGAATCATCCCAGCATCCATCCGTTCCTCATGGGCGGCCTGAGTCTGGGCGCCAGCCAGCACTTCGATGAGACCACCCAGCTCGGCCTCAACGCCGGCGCGGGCATCAATTTCCATCTTCGCAACAGCCCGCTCGGCCTCTGGGCCGACGGCCGCTTCCATCACTTCTTCTCGCCTGATAACAACGGCCTGCAGTTCATGGCCGGTGTGAGGTTCGGGGAAGGAGAGTAGGGCGTAGGGCGTGAGGCATGGGGCGTGAGGCATGAGGTCCCACGCCCCACGGCCCACGCCTCGCCGCATTTCGGCGATCCATCCCGCATTCCCCCGATACCACATGCCGCCTGTTCCTGCGCCATCATGTTGCATGGATTCCGTCGCCACGGCGCAGCGCGCGCTCAAGGAACACTTTGGATTTCCCGACTTCCGGCCATCGCAGCGGCCGGTAGTCGAGAGCGTCATGGCCGGGCGCCACACGCTGGCGGTGCTGCCGACCGGGGCGGGGAAGTCGGTGTGCTTCCAGGTGCCGGCGGTGGCACTGGGCGGGCTCACCGTCGTGGTGTCGCCGCTGGTGTCACTGATGCAGGACCAGGTGGGCGCCGCGCGGAGCCGCGGGATTGCCGCAGAGCATCTGTCGGGTGAACTGCCGAAAGGCCGGATGGACGAAGTGCTGCGCGATGCCCGAGCCGGACGCCTGTCGCTCGTCTATGTGTCGCCGGAGCGGTTGCCGACGCTCGCCTGCCGGGCCTTTTCCTCAGGTGTCTCGGCCAGGCGGCTTGCCGTGGACGAGGCGCACTGCATCAGCGAATGGGGCCATGATTTCCGGCCAGCGTTCCGGAACATCCGCCAGGCAGCCGAGCTGCTGGGGCGGCCGCCCATCGTTGCGCTGACTGGCAGCGCGACCCCCACCGTGCGGGGCGATATCATGGAGTCGCTCCTGCCCGATAACGAGCGATTCGATCTCCATCTCGCCTCATTCGACCGCGCCAACCTCTGGTTCGGCGCCTGCCGGATCCGGCGTGAGCCAGACCGCATGGCCGTGCTGCGCTCGCTGCTCAGGCGGGATGAGACGGCCATCGTGTACGCCTCGACGCGTCGGGCCACCGAGAAGCTGGCGCGAGCGCTGCGCTACGCCGGCCATGTGGCCGAGGCGTATCACGCCGGCCTCTCGCGCGAACGACGCGATGCCTGCCTCGATCGGTTCATCAAGGATGAGATCCGTGTGGTCGTGGCAACGTCTGCTTTCGGCATGGGGATTGACAAGCCCGGTGTTCGCCGTGTGGTGCACTGGACCATCCCGCCCACGCCGGAGTCGTACTACCAGGAGGCGGGTCGCGCCGGGCGGGACGGGGCGCCGGCGCGGTGCTTCGTGCTCTTCTCCCCCGGTGACGCGGAGATTCACGAGCGACAGCTGGATGTCACCTTTCCACCGAAGAAGACCCTGCGTGCGTTGTGGAGCGGGGAACTGGCGGCCGAGCGGGTCACGGCGGGCGTGCGGGCGTCAGCCGACCGGCTGCTCAAGGAACTGGGCGGGTCCGAGCACGCCGAGGGTTGGCGCCGCATCGAGCGACGGCGCGCCGCCGCGTTGGCTCGACTCAAGACCATCACACGCTATGCCGCGGGCGGGCAGTGCAGACGGCGGGCGCTCGTGGGATATTTCGGGGAGCGGCTGGAGGAATGCAGTGGGTGTGATGTGTGCGAAGGGAGCGGGACGAGTTGGTTCTCCACATGGATCGGACGCCTTGTCACCCTGAGCCCGCGTTAGCGGGCGAAGGGACCATAGCGGCAGAATGGCGAAGCACTTCGTCGTTTCTATCCTTTCAAATCAGTCACGCCAGCTGTACGTCGGCGTGCCCAGCCGGTTTCTGCAGCGCATGTGGGAGCACAGGTCTGGAGCCATTCCGGGCTACACCTGCCGCCATGGGATCTCGCAGCTGGTGTACTGGGAGCATGGGGCCAATGCCGGTTCGGCTATCGCACGCGAGAAAGCGATCAAAGGCATGCGCCGATCGCGCAAGCTGGCGCTTATCGAGAGCTTCAATCCCGGTTGGCGTGATCTGTACATGGATTTGTATCCTGAGTCGAACTCAGCCCCTTCGCTTCGCTCAGGGTGACACTTCCGCCGCGCCGCCGAGCCGTCTACTCTCCCTCCGCCACCCGATAAATCCGGCCCGACGCATACACCACGTATACCTCGCCATCCGCGTCCTCACCAAACGACACGGCGTTGTCGGTGAGACCATTCACCAGAGGCGGTGCGACTTCCGGATACGCTTCGGCTGGCCCAGATGAGGTCATCCGGAAGCTCCGGATCCAGCCGCCGCAAAAATCGCTGTAAAGGTACGTACCGCGCATGGCGGGGAACTTCCGTCCGCGATAGACGTAGCCGCCGGTAACGGCGCAGGCGTTGATGTGAGTGTACTCGACGATGGGCGTCACCAGGCCGGCCGTCTCGCAGCCGACAGCCGGCTGGTAGCAGCCGTCGCCCTCCATGAATGGCCAGCCAAAGTTGTTGCCGCCCTCGATCGGGGCAGCCAGGAAATTGATCTCCTCGGTATTCTCCTCGCCCACGTCGCCGATGTAGAGGTCGCCCTTGCTGCGATCGAAACTCCACCGCCACGGATTGCGAAAGCCAAGCTGCCAGATCTCCTTCTTCCAGCCGGGACGGTTGACATACGGATTGTCCGGCGGAACGGCGTAGGGCGAGGCCGCGTCCACGTCGAGCCGGAGCATCTTGCCGATCCAGGAGCCACTGTCCTGGGCAAAGCTGAGCGGCTCGCCGCCGTTGTCGCTGTCACCGAACGCAAAGTAGAGCATGCCGTCAGGACCGAACGCCACCTGACCGCCGTACAGCACAGCGGTCGAAGGCTGGACCTGATGCAGAATGGACTGTTCCGATGCCGGGTCGGCGGTGTCAAAGTCGGGGTTGGCCGTGAACTCGGACAGCTGCGAGTTGCCGTCATTGTCCACGTAGTAGACAAAGAGCCGGCGGTTGGTGGCGTAGTCGGGATGAAAGGCGATGCTGTACACGCCGTACTCGTGCCCGCCGCCGGTGAGCGAACTCAGGTCGAGAAACGGGGTCGGCTGGCGGATGCCGTTCTTCCGGAGCCAGATCTTGCCGCCCCGCTCCACCACCATCAGGCGGCTTTCGTCGCCCGGTGGACTCGCCACGTAGACCGAGAAGTCATAGCCGCTGTCCACCGGCACCAGCGTGAGGCTCGCGGCCGGGGGCGGGTTCTGCTCCGTGCCGCAGGCAGCGAGGATCAGCAGCGGAATGATGTAGCGCAGGCGGCGCACAGGAGCTCCGATTGGAAGGTTATATTGGACGCGACACTCGGGACGCGAAAGGCGCCCGATCATGGCCGATGATCCCGTACGGGCGGCCCGCGGGCCGCCCCTTCTCAACTCTGAACTCTCAACTCGCATCCCATGGACCTTTCCCTTTACTTCTCCGAGCAGCATTACCAGGTGCGCGACATGGTGCGCGAGTTCGCGCGGACCGAGGTGGCGCCGGTGGCCGCCGAGCTCGATCGCACCAGCGAGTTCCCCTGGGAGAATATCCGCAAGATGGGCGAACTGGGGCTCCTGGGTGCACCCTGGCCGGAAGAGATGGGCGGGGCCGGTCTCGACCAGCTGTCCTACTACATCGTGATC
>DASSOW010000423.1:0-3667 GCA_035700175.1 Gemmatimonadales bacterium
GAGCCCGGCAGTGGGTTCGTCGAGAATCAGCACGCGGGGACGGAAGAGGAATGCGAGTGCCGCGTTCAGCTTCTGGCGGGTACCGCCCGAGAGCGTTCGCAGCGGCTTGTCGAACGCGGAACCCAGCTGGAAGCTCCGGAAGAGCTCGTCGTCCACGTCGAGGCCGGGCCCCCGCAGGTCCGTGATCATGCGGGTTACCTCGTAGGCAGTGAGATGGCCCGGGAAGCTCGGCGCCTGCGGCATGTAGCCCACCTCGCGACGGTACGCACCCTCGCCATCCACCGCCTCGCCTCCCACGAGGATCCGGCCTGTGGTGGGGCGCACCAGGCCAAGCACACACTTGAGCAGGGTGCTCTTGCCGGCGGCGTTGGGACCGATGAGCGCAGTGGTGCGGCCGGGCTGGAAGGTGGCGCTCACGCCGCGCAGCACGGTGGCATGCCCGAACCGCTTGAAGAGCTGCTCCACCCGTACCGGCGTCCCGTGGTCAGCGACCAGGCTCAGGCCGTGCCGGCTGAGCGGCAGCGTGGAGGCCATCATGGCTGCCACCGCATGGCCGGCGCGGAGTCCACCGGAAATTGAGGCGTGAGGATGGGCGCCACCCGCTCAGCCGTGTCGAGCAGGTTCACCAGCAGGCTGTTGAGCAGGATGATGGCTTCGGGACGCTGCGCCGTGATCAGCCCGAAGAGCCGCACTGGCCGGAATGGTACGTCGCCGGTGCCGTCGCGATCCAGGTCGTAGCCCTCATAGCGATCCCAGAAGTTGCCGGCGAACCGCGTCGGGGACTGGCGGCTGTTGGTCACCACGTCAAACGCGTTGCCGCTGAACTCGTTGCCCTCGAAGCGGCCGCCATCGGCGTCGGCATAGACCCGCACCGCCCAGCCGTTGCGGACGAACCGGTTGCGCCGCGCGGTGAGGCGGCCGCTTCCCTCCACCGAGAGCGCCACCGTGTTGCCCACGAACGTGCTGCCCTCGAGCCGGCTGTCACCGATCTCCTTGAGCAGCAGTCCGTACGCCGCGGCGCCGGTGGCGTCAGCAAACGTGTTGCGCGTCATGCTGACGTGATGCGAATACATGACCGCCACGCCGGCCCGGTTTCCGCGGAAGGCGTTGGCGTCGTACGTGCAGGAATCCGAGTACATGAAATGCAGGCCGTAGCGGGTGTTGCCATGGCTCTGGTTGTTGCGGATGGTGGCCTGCCGGCCGAATTCCAGGTAAATCCCGTCTCTGTGGCCGCGCACATCATTCCGCTCCACCACCATGCCGCGCGTCTGGTAAAGATGAATGGCGTTGCCGTTGGCGGTCTCCGCCTGTCCGCTGCCGATGATCACGTTGTCGGCAACGATGCAATCCTCCGCGCGCGCAGCATAGATGGCGAAGAAGCTGTCGAGGATGGTGTTGCCCCGGATGCTGCAACCGCGCACGCCGGCGAGCCGGATGGCGGCCCGGTCTTCGGTGAAGCTGGGCGCCACGTTCCGGATGGTGAGGCCGGCGATCGAGACGCTGTCGGCGCTGACGAGGAAGACCGCCTCGCCGCCGCCGTCAACCACCGGTGTGCCCTGCCCCACGATGTGAACGGCTCGCTCAACCCGTAGCCCGGCCTCCCGATACTGGCCGCTGTGCACCACGATCGTATCGCCTGACCCGGCGAGCCGGAGCGCCGCACCCACGCTGGCCACCGCCGAGCCGGGGGCAACGTGAATCACGCACACCGGCAGGATAGCAGCCAGGAGGCACAGCGCCGAGGTGATCACTGGCCCACAGCTTCTGCCATCGCGGGCATGCCGGTGCGCACCTCGCGCCAGCTGAGCAGCGTCCCGCCCATCACCGCGCGCACGCTGTCGGCCTCTCGGCCCGGCCGGAGCGCGGCCAGGTTGCTGGCCATGGGGGTGCGCAGCTCGTCGCTCCGCAGGTAGAGTGCGCCGGTCGCATCGATCGCGCTGTCGCTGGTCACGAACGACTGGACCAGCACCGACTTCACGTCGGCGGCCGGGACGGCACCGGTGGCCACGAAGGCCGCGAGGCACCCAATATCGTCGAAGGTGTAGACCTTGCCCGTGCTGGTCACCAGCTGCCCGGCAAACCGTGGGTCCGAGATCAGCATGTGGCAATGCTCGCAGGCATCCTCCCCGTAGCGGATGGCCCTGGGAGTCGGGCCGCAGGCAGCGGTCACGCCCAGCGCGAGCGTTGCCACCGCGGCGCGCCTCCGGTCGAGCACCAGCGCAAGGATCACCAGTGCGAGCGCTGCCATGATGGACCAGCCGCCGATATCGGGCCACGAGGTCGCGTGGAAGTTGAGCAGCTGCCTGGAGCCGATGAGTGGCGGCTGGTAGCTCATGGCCGGCACCTTGATGATGGCGTGCGGGTCGAGCTGGTGGCCGTAGTCGTAGCCCCACTTCCAGAAGTCGGCGAGGCCCACGAGCGCCACGACCGACGTCCCGGCCAGCCACCCGATCACTGCCTTGCGGCGGCCGATGCCAGCCGCGGCAAGGCCACTCACCACCAGCGCGCCCAGGATCCACGGCATGAAGCGGAGCTCCGGAATCGCGTCATTCTCGATCCGCTTCATGCCGATGTAGTGGTTCAGGTTGTTGACGCTGTTGAGGTCGGGCGGCCGGGCGCCCCGTACCTCGGTCACCCAGATGCGGAGGCCCAGCCCCTCGGGGTACTGCGGTGCCACCAGCTCGATCCGCCAGAGCGGCGTCACGAACGCGGCGAGCATCAGCAGTGCCCCGAGTGCCACCAGCAGGCGTGACCGGCGGGTCATCATTTGCTGGCCACTTTCTTCTGGTCGAGCGAGCCGCTGGGACCGTTCCAGGCGAGCGGCACGCTGCTGCCCCGGGCCGAGACGCGGGCGTAGCCCTGCATTTCCTGGTGCAGCGCCGAGCAGAAGTCGGTGCAGTAGAAGGGATAGACACCCACTCGTACCGGCACCCAGACCAGCGTTCGGGTCTGGCCAGGCATGATCAGCAGTTCGGCGTTGGTGGCGCCCATCGCGGCAAAGCCGTGGGGCACGTCCCAGTCCTGCTCCAGGTTGGTCACGTGGAAGTAGACCGAGTCGCCCAGCTGCAGTCCCTCGATGTTATCGGGCACGAAGTGGCTGCGGATGGCGGTCATGTACACGTCCACCCGGTTGCCCTTCCGCACCACCCTGGTGTCCTTCTCCGACCTGGTGGCAAATGGGTCGGCGTTCTTCTCCAGCGAGAAGACCTTCTGCTGGCGGTCCTTGATGATGCTGGCTGGCAGCGCCTGGGCGTAGTGCGGCTCGCCGATGGTCGGGAAGTCGAGCAGCAGCTTCATCTTGTCGCCCGAGATGTCGAACAGCTGGGCCGACTGCGCCAGCTCCGGGCCGGTGGGCAGGTAGCGGTCCTTGGTGATCTTGTTGAGCGCCACGACGTACTTGCCGAAGGGCTTCCGGCTGTCGCCACCCGGCACCATCAGGTGGCCGATCGAGTAGTACACCGGCGCGCGGTCCACCACCTGGCAGTCCTTCAGCCGCCACTTCACGATCTCGGAGCTGATGAACATCGAGGTGTAGACGTTGCCCTTGTCATCGAACTCGTTGTGCAACGGACCGAGGCCGGGGTTCTGCACCTCGCACGCCTTGATCGCATCGTACTTGAGGACCGGGATGCCATTGACGTCCCCGTCGAACGCCCTGGCCTGGATG
>DASSOW010000424.1:0-5812 GCA_035700175.1 Gemmatimonadales bacterium
CAGCGTGACAATGAGAGGGCGTACCAAGCGTCGTCCCGTTCGGCCGGCTCAGATCGCGCGCGCGGTGGACGAGGGGCGGGAAAGTCTGGACCTGTATCTCGACGAAATCAGCCGGGTGCCGCTCCTGACGCGTGAGCAGGAAATGGAGCTCGCGCGGAAGGCGTTCCGCGGCAGTGTTGCAGCCCAGGAGAAGCTGGCCCGCCACAACGTCCGGTTTGTCGTGTCGGTCGCCAAGAAGTTCCAGAACCGGGGCGTGCCGCTCGTCGACCTGATCGGTGAGGGAAACCTCGGCCTGATGACCGCAGCCCGGAAGTTCGATCCGGACCGGGGCGTCAAGTTCATTTCGTATGCTGTCTGGTGGATCCGCCAGGCGGTCCAGGCGGCTATTGCCCGCCACGGCCGTCCGGTCCGGGTGCCGCTCAACCGCACGGCAGACTTGAGCCGGCTGGGGCGCACCACAACGCTGCTCAAGGACCGGATGGGCCGCATGCCCACCACCGAAGAGCTGGCGCGGGCCACCGGGCTCACCGTCGAGGCGGTGCGCAGCCTGAGCGCGCTCAACGCCGAAGCGGTCCGGCTGGATCATCCCACCCGCGATGGCGATGGCAACGAGCGCATGGAGCGCTTCGCGGCTACGGAGCAGGAGAGCACGGATACCAGCACGCTGCAGAACAGCCAGACCTCGGACATCGAGGCCGCGCTGGCCACCCTGCCGCCCCGGGACGCCAAGGTCCTGCGGCTCTACTTCGGGCTGGAAGACGGCAACAGCCGTACGCTCGAGGAAATCGGCCGGATGATGGGCGTCACCCGCGAGCGGATCCGCCAGCTGCGCGATCGTGCGCTGCTCCGGCTCCGTGAAGGCGAGACGGGGGAGAAGCTGAGGGATCTGGTGGCTTGAGGCTAAGAGTTGAGAGTTGAGAGTTGAGAGTTGAGAGTGGACAGTTGGGAGCAAGCTGGGCGAAGCCACCTTCGCCCAGCTTTTTCTTTCAACCCCCACTCTTAACTCTCAACTCTCAACTCTCAACTCCTAACTCTTAACTCTTAACGCTCCGCTCCCTTGGCCCACATCCTGCCTTCACCCCGTTCATGAATCGCCTGACCGCGGCCCTTCTGGGCCTGGGATTCAGCGATGCCAGACTGGTCACCGGCATCTACCGCCGGTTGCAGCTGCAGAATCAGCCAAGCCGGTGGGCCCAGCTGACCTTCCTGCCGCTGGAGCCGTGGCGTGCGCTGCGACGGTGTGCCGCGTATGTGCGACAACACCACCGGGCCCTGCGTGAGGTGCACGGGAAGGGGCCGGTGCGCCAGTTCCTCTCACTCCTGTGGGCCGACCTGCGATACGGCGTGAGCCCGGGGCCGTTCGTCAGCTGCTTTGCGCTGGGCATGACGGGCCGGCGGAAGTGGGACGGCTACCTCTGTACAGCGCAGGTCAATACGCTGCTCTGGTCCCTGGCACGCCGCTCCGACGGGCCACTTCGCGCTGAGCTGGGCGACAAGCGCACGTTCCCGGCCTGGGCCAGCCGCCACGGTCTCAAGGGGCCAGGTCTCGTCGCCGTGTTCGAGGCGGGCAGGATGACCTGGTGCGACGAACGTGCGCTGCCCGACTGCGACCTGTTCGCCAAGCCATCGAACCGCTACGGCGGTCACGGCGCGATGTGCCTGCGCCGGATGGCGGGCGGCTGGTCCAATGGTGACGACGTGAACTGCGACGCCGAGGGGCTGCTGGCGCGGCTCTGCGAGCGCTCCAACCAGCGGCCCTATGTGCTGCAGCGCCGGCTTGCGCCCCATCCCACCCTGCATCCATTCACCACCCAGGCGGTGCCCACGGTCCGCGCCGTTACCGGCATCGAGCCCGACGGGCGCGCCCGGCTGCTCCGTGCATCCGTTCGGCTGCCGATGGCGGGCTCGGTGGTGGATAACGTGACTGCGGGTGGTATGGTGGCGGCGGTCAACCTTGCCAACGGTCAGCTGGAGGGCAGCGTGGCCTGGCGTCCCGACGGCATGGTCCAGTACGCCGACATCCACCCCGCGAACGGCGCCGTCGTGCGAGGCTTCCAGCTGCCCGAATGGCACGCCGTCACTCGGCTCGCAGAGCAGGCGCAAGAGGCCGCGCCGACCCTGCCGCTGGTCGGGTGGGATATTGCGCTGACTGCCGAGGGGCCGCTGCTGCTGGAGGCCAACTTTGCCTTCGCCACCGACATCGTGACCGTGCCCCAGCGGACGCCACTCGGGGAGTCGGGGTTTTGCGGGATATTGGTGCGGGGGTGGGTTGGGAGTTGAGAGTTGAGAGTTAAGAGTTAAGAGCTGAGAGCTGAGAGCGTTAGCATTGCGCCTCAGCTCTCAGCTCTCAGCTCTCAGCTCTCAGCTCTCAGCCCTCAGCTCTCAGCTCCCCACCAACACCTCACTTCCCTCCACCACACCCGGACACTCGCCACTCCGGCGAGCGCGCATCTCCATGATGCTGTCGAGCACGAGATAGTGCCGGCTGTCGTACACACTTCCTGAATCACGTGTTTCTGCCCTGAGGCGCACGAACGCACCAGTGCCGCCTGTATCGGTGAGCGCCCGGTACCTCGCCTGCAGCGCGGCACTGTGCACCCGCATGACCGATCCGCCGTTGTCGCACGGGAAGAAGATGCCCTGGCTGTCCTCGCCAAGGTAAATCCCTTGCACCTCATGGGCCTGGGGCTGGCAGGCTGCCGCAAACACAAGCAATGGAAGTAACAGCCTTGGCATGGCAACCTCCTGGATGCCATGAAGGGAAAGGCGCCGACAAGCGTTGTCAACGGCCTTGTTACACACGCGCAGGAGGTGTGGGTGCACAAGCCCACCACTCATGACCCGTGACTCACGACTCCCTTCGTGCCTTCGTGCTTTCGTGTGAACTACCCTGCCTCCGGCTGCCTACCCATCACCCTTGGGCGCCGAAGCGCAGGCCATGTGCTGCAGATCCATGGCATGCATTTGCACAGCCTCGGCCGCTCGCGACCCTGCGAGATTCCACTGCCTCCAGTGCACGCCTGCCGTCCAGCGCTTGAGCAACCGGTCCGCTGCCGTGCAGCGATCCAGGGCGGAGGTGCCGGTCGAGCCGGACTGCGGCGCGGTGAGGGCCGATACGAGCAGCGGCACCGCATCTCCACCCAGAGACGCGACGTAGCGCAGGTCTGCCCCTCCAGCGCCGGTGCGGCCGGTCTCGGCGCGTGCCAGGTTGGCCCCGGCCACCAGGGCATCAGGATTCATGATATTGAGCACCGCCAGCACAGCGAAGCCGCTCGCCACCATCCCCAGCGCAAATCGGCGCGGGCGGGCCCGCAGTACCGTGAGCGCAAGCCAGCCGAAGACAATCACCAGCCAGACCATGAACGCCGTGGCATAGAGACGGTCGGTGGAGATACCGTAGTAGTGCACGTAGAGCCGCATCCGCGCGAACGCCGAGACCATGATGGCGCCGAGCAGCAATGTGAGCGGCAGCGCCAACCGGCGGAAGCGCCGGTGCGCACGGCCGTCGGACTCCGGAATGAGCGCGTGTGCGCCAAGCAGCACCGGCAGCAGCAGGCATGCGACGCACGCCAGCTCGAAGAACCCCCGCCTCGCATACTCTGCATAGCTCAGTCCCGTGGTCCTGAGCACCAGCGCCTCACCCCCGAAGAGCCAGCCGATCTGCACCGCCACGAAGGTGGCGAAGAGGAGGTTGAGCGCGCCGAGCGCCAGCGTCAGGTCCGTAGTGCCGAGGGTCAGGGCAAACGGATTGGTCGCCGCGTCCGGCTCCGCCGGGCGCGATAGCAGCGATCGCCTGAGCCAGCCGCCCACCACCCAGGCGAAGAATCCGGTGACCACGATGTGGGAGAAGATGAGCTCGAAATCCAAGTTGGGCAGGGTGAACAGCGAGCCGAAGATCGGGTCGGCATCGGCGAGCAGCACGGTGAAGATGAGCAGCACCGGCAGGGTGATCACGACGGCTCGGCTCAGCCGGCGGGCACCCGTGGCGGGGGCGGCCACGGTATGGAATTCAGTGTCGTTGATGAGCAGCTGGGGCATGCCGAACGCCGCGCCCAGCCCGGTGCCAAGTGCCGAACGGCACAGGTCGCGCAGCCGAGCCACCGCGAGCCAGGGCACGGGGATGGCGTTGAGGCTCATGGCAAGCAGCACGAGGGCGGCCAGCATGGCGAGAAAGTTGAAGCCATGTAGCATCTCGCTGTCACGCCACGCCTGGCCCGCGGCAAACAGCATTGCCACGGCCAGCCAGCTCCGTCCCTCGGTGGATAGCGACCGGCCCTCCCGCCGCACCAGGGCGACCAAGGCCGCGCCAAAGGCCAGCATCCAGATGGGGAGGCCGATGCCGGCAGGCCCGTCCCGGAGCAGGAGGTCGGCCAGGACACCGAGGCCAGCGGCGGCCAGCAGGGCACGCCGGGCGGTGAGGGCTCGGGACGACGCATGCGCGGTCTCGGACGGCATCACGGCATCGGGCGACAGGTGACGCATGTGGGCTCTGCGTTGGTGACGGAGAGTACTTTACAATACAAAGGACGCTTGCGCAAGGGCTGGACTGGTTATGATCGGTCGAGGGTCGGAGGCTCTTCGCTCCGCGCACAACGCACAGCTCACAGCACACAGCTCGCACCATGCAGACTTTTCTTCCGTTACCAGACTTCGAAGCGTCAGCGCGGGTGCTCGACTGGCGCCGGCTGGGGAAGCAGCGGGTGGAAGCGTGGATGCTGCATGACCTGCTCACCAATCCCGAGACGCGGTGGAAGAGCTGGCGGCATCATCCGGCGGTAGGCATGTGGCGAGGCTACGAGGATGCGCTCGCGCGGTACTTCTGGACCGTGGTCGGCGAGTGGCGGCGACGCGGCTACCGCAGCGCCATCACCCTGCCGGAACCCCGCGGCCGCATCCTGCTCCCGCCCTGGTTCGGTGACGAACGGGTGCACTCCTCCCATCGCAGTAACCTCCTGCGCAAGGCACCGGAGTGGTACGGCCAGTTCGGGTGGACCGAGCCGCCGGATATGCCGTATTGGTGGCCGGGGAGGGCGGAGAGCTGTGAGCTGTGAGCTGTGAGCTATGAGCTGTGAGCTGTGAACTTTATCCTCGCAGCTCGCAGCTCGCAGCTCGCAGCTCACGGCTCACAACTCCCCCTCACCACCGCCAGCCCGTCCCCGACCGCCCGCTCTCCCTCCCGGTCCGACGGATGGTTAACGATGCGCAGCGCACCGCTCGAGTCGGCGGCCACCATCGTCGTCGAGCCGCCGCCGTCGAGGTTGATGGCGTCGCGTGCGCCAAGGGCAAGCATGAGCTCCGCAGTCTGCCGCAGTGTCATGCCGGCATCGTGCGCGGTGCGGCCATCAATGACCGCGAGGACGAGGCGCCTGCCGTCGTGCGAGATACCGGCGGCGGTGCGCGGATTGGGTCCCCTGAATCCTGCGCTGCCGAACGAATCAACTTCGGCGGCAATCGCGCTGTCGCGCGCCAGTACAGGGCGGCCACCCACGGCCTGCATGGGGTGGAACGGTCGCAGTGCGCCGTGCTCGAGCGTGAACAGGCCGATGTGCGCCATGCCGGCCGAGTCCATTGCGAGCACCGGCTGGGCGATGGGCGGCGTGCGCATGGTGCTGTTGATCACCAGCAGGTTGGTCGGCTTGCCGTTCGTCAGGCTGAAGAAATCGGCGTTCACGCCGCCCAGCACCGTCTCGTGGGCTGCGAGCGCCGCAAGCATGGCAGTCATCTTCATGCGGGTGAGGGCGCTGTCGCTGCTCGCCACCGCCTCGATCCGGTTGCAGGCGTCGAGGTCGACGTAGAGAAGATTGATCGTCCA
>DASSOW010000425.1:0-3129 GCA_035700175.1 Gemmatimonadales bacterium
GATGACGATATCGCGGGGCGGTCTGGGGAGGGCGTCGGCGCGTGGATAATGGGACGCAACATGTTCGGCCCGATTCGTGGTCCGTGGCCCGATGACGCCTGGCGCGGCTGGTGGGGGAAGAACCCGCCCTACCACGGCCCCGTCTTCGTGCTCACCCATCACCGGCGGGAGCCGGCCGAGATGGAGGGCGGCACCGTCTTCCACTTCGTGACCGGCGGGATCCACGAGGCGATGGAGCGCGCGGTCGAGGCGGCAGGTGGCAAGGACGTGCAGATCGGCGGCGGTGTGTCGACAGTGCGCCAATACCTCGAAGCCAAGCTCATTGACGAGCTCCACGTGGCCATCGCGCCGAGACTGCTGGGCTCCGGCGAGCATCTCTTCTACGGGCTGGACCTCCCGGCCCTGGGCTACGAGTGTACCACCCACGTGCCGACCGAAGCGGCTACTCATATCGTGCTGACTCGGCGTCAGTGACTTGAGACCACGGAGCGGGTCTTGGACAAGAGGCTCATGGCATTGGTCGGTGCCTGACTCCCGGCCGATGATGTCGTGAGCTGGACAGAGTAGCATGCCCATCTGCAGTACCACAGTCCGTACACCCCCTCGCCTCACGGAGGCATCGTATGAACACGACGCCAGGATGGTTCAAGGTTGTCGCGGTCGTGGCCCTGCTCTGGAATCTGCTCGGCTGTTTCGCCTTCGCCACCGACCTCAGCATGTCTCCTGAGGACATCGCGAGGATGTCGCCGTCGCAGCAGGAGCTTTACGACGCGCGTCCCGGCTGGGCTCTCGCCGCTACCGGCCTCGCGGTCATCGCTGGCGCACTCGGCTCCATCGGCCTCCTGCTCCGGAAGAAGTGGGCAGTGCCCCTGTTCTTGCTGTCGCTGATCGGCATCATTGCCCAGGACTTCGGGCTGTTCGTCCTGGCAGGCGGCGCCACTCGGGCTGGCCCCGTGCCACTCGTGCTGCAGACACTCGTGCTGGCGTTTGCCGTGTGGCTCCTGCTGCTCAGCCGCAAGGGCGTGGCGCGCGGATGGCTGACCTGAGACGCTGATGGATGACGGAAGAGGGTTGGCGCTGGCCGTGCTCACCAGCGCCTCGCTGCATGACCAGCGTCAGCCAACCCTCCGCGCCCCAAGGGGGTCCAACGGATAGCGGACTGACCCCTACCCATGCCCCGGTCGGATGACATGCGACCTCTCGCGACCTGCCTGCTGGCCTTCCTGATCATGGGCTCCGGCTGCGCTCGCCCTGCTGTTGAGACCGTCACGCCAACTGATTCCCTCGCGATCGTGCGACGTCAGCTTGCCCAGCGGTATGCGGAAAACGAGGCCGGGTTCTTTGCCCGGGACCCGGATCGCGTCATGCGCCTTCGGCATCCGGCGTTTCATACCATCACGCCGGACGGAACGGTGTCGAATCGTGCGCAGATGTACGAACGCACCCGGATGTTCATCGCCCGCGTGGAGCGCTTTGACTCCCTCTCGGAGACGATCACCGGACTCACGCTGGCTGGTGACACGGCAATTGCCATCGTCGACCAGCGCACCGTGCGCCAGCAGCGCTTTCCCGACGGATCGCTGCACGAAGTCCGGACATCAGTGGTGCAACGGGAGTCCTGGATCAGGACACCGCAGGGGTGGTTCTTCTGGCGGGTGGACCAGATCCAGCCCGGCGAGACGCTCGTGGACGGGCAGCCAAGGCAGTAGTTGCCGCGACGTTAACGTTTCGGCCGGCCCGCCTCGCAGCCCTCAGCCGGACCGGCGCGGTGGCTCGCCGATCGCCAGACGCCGGCCATCTCGCAGATGGTTCTCGCCGATTTCATCAACCAGGGATACCTGGATCGCCGCCTGCGGCGGATGCGCGCTCTCTCAGGCGATGTTGCGCGTCTCGCGGGCGCGCTTCTTATTAAACTGGCTTGCTGCGCCAGCCCCCGCAGTCGAGGAATCGGATGATCAATTGCTGCACCGGTGCCTGCGGCGCCATCGCCACCCAGTTTGACATGGCCCGTGCCGAGGGCGACCTGCTGAAGTACAGGAAAGGCGCCCTCAACCCCACGACCCGCCTGCTTCGGGACGCCGTGATTCGCGCTGGCGGTGGTGAGACGCTGCTGGACGTGGGAGCCGGCATCGGCACCGCCACTTTTGAGCTGCTTGCCGGCGGCTTCTCGACCGCCACCAGCGTGGATGCATCGCCGGCGTTTGTGGCCGTAGAGCGCCGGGAAGCGCACTCGCGTGGTCTCGCCAGCCGAATGACCATCATTGAGGGCGACTTCGTTGAGGCAGGCGACTCGCTGCCCACCGCCGACGTCGTGATCATGGATCGCGTGGTCTGCTGCTATCCGGAGTATGCCCCGCTGCTCGAGCAGGCCCTCAAGCACAGCGATCATCTCTTCGCCTACGCGTATCCCCGCGACCGCTGGTACGTACGACTGGCGATGGCGTGGGAGAACCTTGCCCGGGCCATCAAGCGGAACCCGTTCCGCGCGTTCGTACACTCGGCCAGGGCCATGGAAGACATCATCCACGCGCGCCGGTTTCGCCGGGTGAGTCGTACCGAGACACTGGTCTGGTGCGTGGATGTGTATGGCCGGGAAAGCGCCTGACGCCTGACGCCTGACGCCCGACGCCCGACGCTCCTGTCGAAAACCGGTATCCCCGTTCGTCGTGAATATTGAAGGCCGGCCAGCCGGCTCGGCCGATGACCACGCCAGGAGACACCATGCCGCACTACCTGATTTCGGGCTACCTGCCGGAGAACTTCGACCCATCGTCGGTGGACGAGGCGATGATCGAGGGGATCTACGCCCTGAACCGCGAGATGATCGCAGCCGGTGTGCGGCGGTTCGCCGGCGGGCTGGGCCAGGCGCATACCCTGCGCACGCAGCCCAACGGCGAGATTCTCATTACCGATGGCCCCTACCTGGAAACCAAGGAGCTGGTGGGCGGTATCACCATCGTGGAAACCGCGACCCTGGAGGAAGCGCTCGAGTGGGCTCGGAAAGGCGCCAAAGTTGGGCGTAACAATGTCGAGGTCCGCGAGATCTTCTTCAACCCGGCACCGGAGAGCTGAGCGCTGTGCGCTGTGCGCTGAGCGCTGTGCGCTGTGCGCTGTGCGCTGTGCGCTGAG
>DASSOW010000426.1:0-2724 GCA_035700175.1 Gemmatimonadales bacterium
GCCTGGCTGTCGGCGACGAACACCACACCATCGGAGCCCTGCAGGACAAGTTTCCGTGTCGAGTTGTAGTAGCTCTGGCCCGGCACCGTGTACAGCTGGAAGCGGGTGGTGAAGCCGCTGATGGATCCCAGGTCAATCGGCAGGAAATCAAAGAAGAGGGTGCGATCGCCGTGCGTGGCCAGCGACACCATGCGCCCGCGCCGCGACTCCGGCACGCGGCCAAACACATACTGCAGGTTGGTCGTCTTGCCAGACCGGCCCGGCCCGTAGTAAACGATCTTGCAGGTGATTTCGCGGGTCGTGAAGTTGACGAGCGACATGGTCAGCGTCCGAACAGCGCGTGCAGGCTGGCGTTCAGGTCATGTTCAAAATTTTCGGCCAGGACGGGACCACGCGGCTGCTCCGGCGGCGCGGCAGCCCGCAGGTCGGCGCAGAGACGGGTGAAGAAGAGCTGCACCAATCCCACCGTGGTGTCCGGACCGAAGACGACGAGCGCAATCCAGCGTCCCCGCGGCGTGTCAAATGACGAAATGAACAATCCATGCTCGGCGCCCTGGTGCACCAGCGCCCCGAACTCGGGCTCGCCCATCAGCCGCGCCACTTCCGCCGTGGACGCGACGATCCCTGCACCCAGGGCCGAGGCCGCCATCACGTCGAGTGAGCGCGCGAAGCCATGCTGGGCCACCACCTGCCCCGCGGAAGTCATCAGCAGCACCAGTCGTGCTGACGACTCGGCGAGGAAGGCGTCCAACGGCGGTCCCACCCAGGGTTCCAGCGTCCGCATCAGCCCAACCCTCGCGCCACGTCAAGCATCTCCAGCCGCGCGAGCCCCAGATTGGCGTCTGCCGCCGTCACGGCGACCACGAGCACGTCAGTGCCGGCCGGCACCGCCAGCACTGAGCCTTCGGCTGCCCGCAGGTGCACTATGGATGGCGCCGACATCCCCGCGGCAACGGTTGCGCGCACGAGGCGGCCGACCAGGCTCGCGGCGAGGGCCGCCACCGCCTGCCCGTCGACCCCGTCCATCAGCGAGTCTGCGATCACGAGCCCGTCCGCCGCTGACACAAGCATGGCCCCGCGCACTCCCCGAATGGCGCTCACCCGGTCGAGCGTGCTGCGCACGTCAGTCACGAAACCCGCTCCAGCCACCGACGCGCGGCCGCACCGGCCCGCTCGGCGATCACTGCCAACCGGCCGGCAGGAACGCTGGCATCGCGGGTTGTCAGGAGCACGGTTTCATCGGAAGGCGCGCTCAGGTGCAGATTCCCGGAGCCGCATTCGGCGACGACGCTTTGCCAGGCGCCAAGTCCCAGCAGGCGAGCAGTGCGCACCGCTTCACGCGACACGCCGGCGAGGTGTGCCGCGACCGCATCGCTCACGTCGCGATTGTCGGCATTGCGGATCCCGCCGCCGAGGCGCAGCCCGTTCTGGTCCAGCAGAAGCAGGCCATCGCGGGCGCCGTCGAAGCCGTGGAAGAGGTCGTCGCCTGGCGCTGAGCGCTCGGCGCCAGGCGCTCCCCGCTCAGCGTCGCTCTCGTCCAGCGAAAACGGCACCCCCGACGGGCCTGCGGTCTGCGGCGGTTCAGCCGCCCCGGCCTGCTGCCGCGCGAGGGCTTCACGCACGCGGGCGATTCCCTGTTCCAGCCCGGGCGAGTGATCCTGCTCGCGGGCAAGCTCCAGGTGACGGATGGCCCGCTCGAGATCGCCGGCGCGATAATAGAGGAAGCCCAGTCCCTTGTGGGCGCCAAGATGGGTTGGCTCGTTCTGCAGCGCATTCATCCATGCATCAAATGCGGACTCGCCATCGCCGAGGTCACTCTGCACGCGCGCCAGCAGGTCGTGGGCATCCGCGAGCGAGGGATATCGAGTCGCACCGGCCAGCGCGACCTTCAGCGCCGCCTCGACCAGGCCGCGGCGGCGCAGCGACTCTCCCAGCTCCAGGAACACGAGGCTGCCCGGATCGGCCGCGAGCTGGGCCGTCATGGCGCGGATATCGTCAGCCATGTGCCACCCGCGTTGCCTGGCCCAGCAGTTTTGCCGCGTCACGCATCCGGCTCACCCAACCTCCCTGCGCGTCTTCGTCGGCCGGGCGTGCCGGCAGCCTGCTCCACGCGTCCCACGTTTCCACCGCTTCGTCGAACCGGCCATCGCCCGCGAGTGCGACGCCGAGCAGTCGCCGAGCGGCGGCATGCGCCGGATCGGCCTGGGTAACCGAGGCGAACGCGTCAGCGGCATCGCCGGGCCGTCCCAGTGCGAGCAGGGCCCGGCCCAGCATGAGCAGTGTCGGCACGTGGGGCCCGGGCACTGCCTGCCGAGCTTCTTCCACCGACTCGAGCGCCGCCCCACCGTTCCCCGCGATCAGATAGGCCTCGGCGCGCGCCAGCAGGTCGGCGATTTCGCCGCCGACCGCGTCGGGAAGCGGCACCTGCCGGGGATCATCGAGCACGATGACGCCGGCGGTGGCAAGCCCGAACAGCGTGCGGGCAACGTCGAACTCCGACCGGCGCACCACGGCGGCGAGCTGGCGGACATCGCGGACGCCATCCACCGCCGCAAGCACTTCCCACTCCGCCGGGCGCAGGTCCATGGGACCGGCGTTCGCCCCGTCGGGCACCACGAGGCGTGGCACGACATCGAGATGGGGGATCTTCGATTCGATGCGGCTCCACTCATCGATGCGCCGCGCCGCTTCCATCAGCAGCGCCTCGGTGGGAATCCGCACGGT
>DASSOW010000427.1:0-4078 GCA_035700175.1 Gemmatimonadales bacterium
TCAACACGCGGCCCATCCCGGAGGCACAGCTGGAAGACCAGCTCCGGGCCATGTACGCGGGCCGCGAGGACAAGATCGTCTACCTGAAGGCCGACCAGAACCTCAAGTACGGTCAGGTCCAGAAGGGCATCGAGATCGCGCGCCAGGCGGGAGCCCGGGTTGTCGCCTCCATCACGGAGACCAAGACGGCCCAGAAGCTCTTCGCCGGCGACGAGAAGAAGGAGTAGCGCCATGGCCATGTCAGTCGGGGGCGGCGGTGGAATGAGCGCGGAACCGAACGTGGTTCCGATGATCGACATTCTGCTCGTGCTCCTCATCATCTTCATGGTGGCCCAGCCGATGGACCGGAAAGCCATGAACATCCAGGTGGCACCGCCAGATACCCGAAGCACCGCGCAGCCCAGCAACGACCAGATCGTGCTGGAACTGCCGGATGAAGGCGGTTACCGGATCAATACCCAGCCGGTCCCGGAAGCCCAGCTCGCGCAGCAGCTGCATACCATTTACGACCCGCGGCCGCGTAAGCTGCTCTTCGTCAAGGCAGGCCAGGGCCGGCAGTACAAGGAGGTCATCTCCGCCATGGATGTGGCCTACGGCGCCGGCATCCAGGTGATCGGTTTCACACCGATCGAGGCCTACCGGTAAGCTCCGGGCGCACAGCGGAACACAAGCGGGGGTCCCAGGGACCCCCGCGCGTGTTTCCAGCCGCAAGGTTGCACGTCTCATGCAATGGGGGTGCTTACCTTGCTACTTGAGATCATGGCAGCAGACCCGCATACCCGACTTCCCACTCCCAGCTTCACGCTGCCGGAGGCCAGGCGCTCTCCGGCTGGCCTGATCGTGTCGGTGCTGTTTCATGTCGCCCTCATCCTGCTCATCGCGGGCGGACTGATCGGGGGGAAGCAAGTCCTGAGTGGTCTGGGCACCGGGTTCGGCCCGGGTCCGGCGGGCGGCGGCGGCGGTGGCGGCGGGAGCAGGGTGTCATATATTGAACTGCCGTCACTTGGCGCCGCCGCGCCGAAGGCAGCGGAGCCGGTCTCCAGGCCTGAACCGGAGGTCGTGCCGCCGCCCCCAGTCGAAGAAAAGCCAGCACCAACGCCAGTTCCGCCACCTCCCGTTCCGGCCGCCACCCAGCCGGCCCCAACGAACGGAACCACTACGCTCGCCTCAAGGGGTGACGGGGCTGGCACCGGATCGGGCACCGATAGTGGTAGCGGCGGTGGGAGCGGGGGCGGGACCGGTGGCGGCACCGGCACGGGAACGGGCTCGGGTGTGGGCCCGGGGACCGGCGGAGACAGCTCCAGCGTGACGCCGCCGATGCTCCGCTACTTCGTGCCACCGACTGACAAGGCACCCAAGGAACTCCGCGGCCAGGTCCTGGATGTAACATTCTGGGTAAAGGCCGATGGGTCGGTGGAGCGGTTCGAGACCGATCCGGCCATCGACGATGACAAATACCGGGAGAAATTCTCGGACATGGCGATGAAGACCCGGTTCCGGCCGGCGCGCACCAGCGCCGGGGCCGCGATTCCATACGTATTCACGGTGCAGTTCACGCTGCCGACCAATTGAGCCGGGCGGGCCTGCCCGCTGGTCCTTCTTCTCCTTCACCCAGAGCAATGAACCAACTCTTCCAGCGCAAGTCGGTCGCCGATTGCGAGAACGACATTGCGGAGCGGGGCGGCCTGCGCCGCACCCTCAACAAGTGGCATCTCACCGCGCTCGGCGTTGGCGCCACCATCGGCGCCGGCATCTTCGCCACGACCGGCACCGCCATCGTGGGCGACGCGCTCCGGCCCGGCGCCGGCCCCGCCATCATCTTCTCATTCCTGCTCACGGCGGTCGCCTGCGGGTTTGCCGCGCTCTGCTATGCGGAATTCGCCTCGATGGTGCCGATCGCGGGCTCGGCGTACACCTACGCCTACGCGTCGCTGGGCGAGCTGGTGGCGTGGATCATCGGCTGGGACCTGATCATCGAGTATGCGGTAGGCAATATCGGCGTGGCAATCGGCTGGTCGGGTTACTTCCGGGAGCTGCTCACGCACTTCGGCGTGACGATCCCTGCCTGGCTTGGCACCGATTACCGGACGGCGTTCGATGCCGTCAAGTCAGTAGCGGACGGCGCCACCGGTCCCTCCGTGACCTACCTCGCCAGCGCGGTGGCTGGCGCGCCCCGGCTCTTCGGCATCCCCATCATCTTCAACTTGCCGGCGTTTCTCGTCGTCATGGTCATTACCTGGGTGCTGGTGCGCGGCATCAAGGAGTCGGCCAACGCCAACAACGCGATGGTGATCCTCAAGATCGTCATCATCCTCTTCTTCATTGGCGTCGGTGCGTTCCTCATCAAGCCGGAAAACTGGACCAATCCGTCCACCGGCGGCTTTGCCCCGAACGGCTTTGCCGGGATCAGTGCCGGCGCCGCCATCATCTTCTTCAGCTACATCGGGTTTGACGCCGTGTCCACGGCGGCGGAAGAGGCCAAGGATCCCGGGCGCGACATGCCGTTCGGCATCATCATGAGCCTGGTGATCTGCACGGTGCTGTACATTGCGCTGTCCATCGTCATGACCGGCGTCGCGCCGTGGCAGGTGCTGGGAACCCCCGAGCCGATGATCACCGCGCTGCAGCATGCGGAGGGTTCGGCAGGGCTGCTCAGCTTCTCGCGCTTCATCGTGTCGCTGGGTGCCGTCATTGCGATGGGCAGCGTGCTGCTGGTCTTCCAGCTGGGCCAGCCGCGCATCTTCTTCTCGATGGCGCGGGACGGGCTCCTCCCGCCCTTTATTGCCAAGGTGCATCCCAAGTACAAGACGCCGCACGTCGGCACCATCATCACTGGCATCTTTGTCGCCGTGTTCTCCGCATTTGCCAACATCGCCGAAGTGGTGGACCTGACCAACATCGGGACGCTCTTTGCCTTCGTGCTGGTGTCGGTCGGCGTCATCGTGCTGCGCTACAAGGAGCCGGAGCGCCACCGCCCCTTCCGGGTACCGCTGGTGCCCCTGACCCCGCTCATCTCCATCGCGGCGTGCATCTATCTCATGGCCTACCTGCCCAGGATCACCTGGATTCGCTTCGGCATCTGGCTGCTGGCGGGCCTGGTGATCTACGGGGTCTATGGATGGACGCACAGCAGGTTGAGGCGGAGAGTTGAGAGCTGAGAGCTGTGCGCTGTGAGCTGTGGGCTGTGAGCTGTGAGCTGTGAGCTGTGAGCTGTGCGCTGTGTGCTGTGAGCTGTGAGTTAAGTCAAGGGCATCTCACCTTCGCCGACCACGGCGCTCAGCGCACAGCGCTCAGCGCACAGCGCACAGCGCTCAGCGCTCAGCTCCCAGCCCCCACGCCCCCTCGATCGGATCCACTTCCTCGTCCAGCACCTCCAGCCGGGCCTTCCGGAGCGCCCGCTGCAGACTCGCGCGCAGTGGCCCTGCCTGGAGCACCCCGCCGGTGAGCGCCACCCGGCGGAGGCCCGACCGCTTGGCGAGTCCGCTGACCAGTTCCACGAGCTGTTGTTCGGCGTAGGCCACCACCGCTTGCGCTGCCGCGTCGCCCTCGGCCGCGGTGTCGAGCACCACCCGCGCGAGTGCCGCCACTTCCTTGGGGCCGGCGGCCGCTGCCCATCGCACCAGGCCATCGAAGTTGCCCACGTGCGTCGCGCTGACCAGCCGGTCTTCCAGTGCGCTCGGCGCGGTCAGGCCGTCATGGCCGAGACTCACGCGCATGAGCGCCGCGCGGCCGATGTCGTAGCCTCCGCCACCGTCGCCCATCTGCCAGCCGTAACCACCCATGCGCGTCATCGTGCCGTCTCCGCCGCGTGCTGCGGCGATGCTGCCGGTGCCGGCGCAGAGTACCATCCCCGGCTCGGATCCAAAGGCGGCGCGCAGGGCCAGTTCGATGTCGGTCGTGACGTGCACCTTGTCCGCGACATCCTCGCCACGCAGCGCTCGCGCGAGTTCGCCTGCCTCGGCTTCCCGGCCTGCGCCGGCGGCACCCACGACGAGCAGCCGGCCGCGGAGCTGCCCCGCCTCGGCCAGCGCCTGGCGGGCGGCCGCGGCGATGGTCGCGGCGCTGGCCATTGCCCGGC
>DASSOW010000428.1:0-2383 GCA_035700175.1 Gemmatimonadales bacterium
TGCCGGGCTGGCCTGCCGGAGACGGGCGTACAGCTCGAGGGGCGGCCTGGTGGAAGGCAGAGTAAACTGCTGCGAGAGATTCACTTGGAACACATCGCCGGCGCGAATGTACTCCCGGACCCGCTCCACCGCGCCGAGGTAGCCGGGGCGCGAGAAACTGGATGGCGGAAGGCCGGCGTCGGGTTTCGGCGAGATCGTTCCCCGCAGCACCGCGGGGAGCTGTGCCTCCCGCAGCAGGTCTGCGATGCCCGCCGTTGCCTCGTGATCACCGCGATGGTCAATGAGCCAGCATCCGCCCGAGCGCCGGTCCCACGCGACGACCCAGTCATAGCGGCCGATCCAGATGCCTGGGCCGGGTGAATCTCCCGATGCCATGGCCGGCGCCACGCCTTCGAGGGCGGCGCCCGTCTCGTAGGAGATGTACCCGGCGAGTCCGCCCTGGAATGGCGGCAGGTCCGGGACCGCTGGCGTGAAGGCACGCGCCGCCATGGAGGCAAGCGCATCGATCGCATGCGGTCCGGGCTCCATCCGGAGCACGGCGGACGGCTCGGCCATCAGGTAGGTGAAGCACGACTGCGCCGTCACCGGACCGGCGCTCTCGAGCAGGATGGCGCCCGGCCACGCCGAAATCGCGGCCAGCGCGGCGAGCGGATCGGGAGCCGGGTGGATCTCGACGACGCGTGGGGCCGTTATGCCGGCTCCGGCAAGACCCACTTCTTGCGCGTGCCATCGAGCGCACCGCCGCCCGGCCGCCAGAGTGCCTGACGTTCGATCGTGCGCGCGAGCTCGATGTCCTTGTCGGTGATGCCCCCCGCCGAGTGGGTGTTGAGCCGCACGACGACGCGGGCCCAGCTCACCGCGAGATCAGGGTGATGATCGGCCGCCTCGGCCAGAAAGGCGATGAGGTTCACCAGCATGATCGTGGTGGGCCAGCCGTCGGTGGCATACACACGCTCGATGGCGCCGTCGTGTTCGGACCACGTCGGCAGGTCCTTCAGGCGGGTCCGGAGTGCGTCGCCGGAGTACGTGGTGTCAGGCATGGGGTCTCCTTTCTTGCAGCCGGCCGTCAGCGGGATTCCCAGATGGCGGTCTGGCCGGGGCTTTCCTCGATCTCGATCGCGAGCCGCGTCACGTCGCGCACCTCCCGGGCCCTGAGCGCGAGCTGGACTTCGCGGCCGAAGTGCTCCGCCAGCATCTCCGCAGTGCTGTTCGCCAGCGGCAGGATGGCGCAGTCGCGTTCCGGAAAAACGTAGCGGGCCTCGCCGAAGACGGTGACATGCACCCGCCCGTCGCGATGCTCCAGTGTGAGCTTCGGGTTGCTGGCCGGCAGGATCACCCTGTGGTCAACCACCTTCACCAGCGGGCGCAGGATCTCCTTCAGGGCGCTGAAGTCCATCACCCAGAGGCACTCGGGGTCCAGGGCGCCCTCGACCGTCACGCCCACCCGGTAGTTGTGCCCGTGGAGCGATTCGCACTGGTGGCCGCGCATGGTGATGAAATGCGCCGCCGCGAAATTGAGATAATCCTTCGCTACCATTACGCTGAATGCTGCCGACACGCGCGCCCGCCATCAGGTGAAGGGATCGTCCGGAAAGGTACGACTACATGGATGAGAAAGCACGGCTCCGCGCGGCCATCCTTGCCGAGCGGGACCGGACGCCGGACCGGGAGGAGAAGAGCGCCGCCATCCGCCGGTACCTCCTGGCCTTGCCCGAATATGGGGCAGCGGGGGTGCTCGGCTGGTTCGTGGGTGTGAAGAGCGAGGTGGAAACGCTTCCGGCCATCGGTGCGGCGCTCGCCGGGGGACGGCAGGTGGTGGTGCCCTGGGTCTCCCCGGCCGGGCTCCGCCTGTTCCAGTTACGCTCGGTCGAGGAGCTGGAGCCGGCGCGGTTTGGCCTGCTGGAGCCGGCGCCACAGCTCCGCGCCGACGCGCGCCGTGAACTGTCCCCGGCCGCCGTGGATTTCTTTGTGGTGCCGGGTGTCGCGTTCGACCGTGCTGGCGGTCGTCTGGGTCACGGCAAGGCCTATTATGATCGCCTCCTCGCGGGCGCCCGGCCCGATGCAATCCGCACCGGCATCTGTTTCAGTCTCCAGCTCGTGCCGAAGGTCCCGATGTCGGCGCACGACGTCCTCATGCACCAGATCGTTACCGAACGCGGGGTGATCCGCGTCTCCCAGGACGGACACGAGCGCCCCCTGCCTGCCCAGTAAGGTCAAGCAAGTCAACAACATGCTATCTGGCATGCGGCTCGCGTAAAGGCGACACGGCACTGCTCCATGCAGCATCACCGTTTCACGAGCCGAGGTCGTTATGCGAAGCACCCTTGCCGGCATGTCCGTACTCATTGGCGCGCTGGCGCTCGCCCCGATGCCAGCCGCCGCC
>DASSOW010000429.1:0-4072 GCA_035700175.1 Gemmatimonadales bacterium
CGTCACGCCGGCCTGACGCCCCGGCGGCCCTGCACGACCGGGCCATGGACAATCTGTCCTACATCCGCTCCGCCATGGAGCGGGCCGGCACCTTCACGGCGGTGCCCGGGTGGGGTGGCGTGGCCATGGGCATTTCGGCGCTGCTGGCCTCGGCGGTGGCGGCAAGCCGGCCCACCCGCCACGAGTGGCTGATGGTGTGGCTCGCCGAGGCGGTTGTTGGCACGCTGATTGGGGTCGTCGCCATGAGCCGGAAGGCACGGCGCATCGGCGCCCCGATGCTGGGGCACCAGGGGCGGCGCTTCTTCCTGAGCTATGCGCCACCCATCGCGGTGGGCGCGGTCCTCACCGCCGTGCTGTATCGCGGCGGGCTCGGCGCGGCGCTGCCCGGCATGTGGATGCTCTGCTACGGAACCGGCGTGGTGACGGGAGGGGCGTTCTCGGTCCGCGTCGTCCCTGTCATGGGGCTCTGCTTCATGACCCTCGGCACCGCGACGCTGGCACTCCCGGCGTCCTGGGGCAACTGGATGCTCGCAGCCGGCTTTGGCGGGCTGCACCTGATATTCGGATTCCTGATCGCACGGAGGTATGGTGGCTAAGAGCAGCGCGGCACGGAAGCAGGAAGCGACGCCAGGCCGTCGCCCGCTGACCGGGGAGCGGGGTGGCCAGGAAGGCCAGGCCCTGGCGCTGGATCGCGTCATTCACGAGCGCATGCGGCTCGCCATCGTGAGTGCGCTGGCGGTCAACCCATCGCTCTCGTTCACCGAGCTCAAGGCGCTGCTCCAGACGACGGATGGCAACCTCAGCGTGCACGCGCGGAAGCTCGAGGACGCGGGCTACATCGCCTGCAGCAAGAGTTTCGAGGGGCGCCTGCCGCGGACCGACTACCGGCTTACTGCAGCCGGCCGCCGCGCGCTGGAACACTACCTGGCGCACATGGAAGCACTGATCGAGGCGACGAGGAAGCGCTGAGCGCTGAGCGCTGTGCGCTGCGCGCTGCGCGCGAGAGGGCCGACATTTTTTTCGGGGTCAAACTTTGTGACACAAACTACTTTTTCAGGGCGCCTCCACGTCGCGATCATCATGGATGGCAACGGCCGCTGGGCCACTGAGCGGCGCCTGCCCCGGGCCGCCGGCCACCGTGAAGGGGTCGAAGCGGTACGCCGGGTGGTTGAGGCGGCGCCCGGCGCCGGAATCGGCACGCTGACACTCTATGCCTTCTCCTCGGACAACTGGAAGCGGCCCGCGCGCGAAGTGCAGTGGTTGATGCGCCTCTTTCGCGAATACCTGCGTAATGAAACCGCGCGCTGCCAGGCGACCGGCACGCGGCTCAGCGTGATCGGGCGCCGGGATCGCATTGCCGGTTCCGTTCGGCGGGAAATCGAGCGGGCGGAAGCGCGGACGGCGGATGGGCGACGGCTGCACCTCCGGATCGCAGTGGACTACTCGTCGCGCGACTCGATCCTCCGGGCCGCGCAATGCGTCGGTGAGAACGAAGAACTGACCCGGGAACGATTCGGCCGGCTGATCGCGATCGCGGACCACGGCGATACCCGAACGCCTGACGTGGACCTGCTCATCCGGACGGGGGGCGAGCAGCGGCTCAGCGACTTCCTGCTCTGGGAATGTGCCTACGCCGAGCTACTCTTCCTGCCGGTGCGGTTCCCCGACTTCGCCGAGGCTGACCTCACGGCTGCGTTGCATGCGTTCAAGGCTCGGGAGCGGCGCTTTGGGGGCCTGGTGCCTGCCAGTGCTGCGGAGGGACCTCCCAGCCGGAAGATTTCGTGAGCACGCCGCTGATGTGGCATGACTCACACCGCGCCCGGCGTTGACAGGCTATTTTTCTGGCTGAAACGCCGTGGCATCGCGGGACGTGGCGGCGTGATGGGAGATTCCAATCCTTGCGGAAGCATGGCTCAGGGAGGCGGCATATCCAACCGGCACTGGCGCGTCAACGCATTGGCACGGATTATAGGGGAGAGGCACTGCCAGTCCTGTTGCCGCAGGGCCGGCGGGTGCCAGTCAGCGTTCGCCCGGGAGGTCGATTCCTCATGCGCATGCTATTCCTCGTCCTCGCGCTGGTCGCCGGGCTCGGGATAGGGCTCTACAACTTCACCACTGGCGATGCGCTGGTGACGGCCGTGCTGCTGGCGGTGGCCGCGTTTGTGCTTGCCGTCGTGCGCCCGTCGTACGCCTGGATGTCAGCCACGGTAATTGGGCTTGGTGTACCGCTGGTCTACCTGGGTGCGACCCTCGCAGGCGTCGCCATCGAATTTCCGCCCTCTCCAAATGTCGCCGCCACGCTGCTGGCACTTCTGCCGGCGGTTGCGGCCGCCCTCCTCGGGCTCGCCCTCCGACGGCTGGTGCTCGGCGCCCCGACTCCGCACGCACACCATTGATCGCTTGCCCTTGCCCGAGTCGCCAATGATCGCGGGAGAGGCAGCACCGCGCCTGTCGAGCCGCACCCCAACCGTCCTCATAACCGGCGCCTCGAGCGGGATCGGGCGCGAGCTCGCCCGCTTTTTTGCGCGCGATGGATTTGCGCTGGTGCTGGTCAGCCGGAGCGCGAAGCGCCTCGCGCCGGTGGTGAGCGAGCTGCGCGAGGCCCACGAGGCCACTGTCACGACCATCCCCGCCGACCTGGGCAAGCCGGAGGACATCGAACGGCTGTTCTCGACGCTCACTGCGTCGGACGTCAGGGTGGACGTGCTGGTGAACAACGCCGGCTTTGGTGGGGCGGGACGGTTCTCGGAGACGTCGCTCGACCAGGAACTGGCCATGATCGCGCTGAACGTGGACGCGGTCGTGACGCTCACCAAGCGCCTGCTCCCGGCCATGCTGGAGAATCGGCGGGGCAGGATCCTGAACGTCGCGTCCACGGCCGCGTTCCAGCCCGGTCCCTTCCAGGCGGTCTACTTCGCGACCAAGGCCTTTGTCCTGTCGTTTTCAGAAGCCATCGCGGAAGAGCTGCGGGACACGGGCGTCACGGTCACCACGCTCTGTCCGGGGCCCACCGAGACCGGCTTCGCCGCCCGCGCCGGGTTCCGGTCCTCGCCGATGATGGGCGCGCGGATGGATGCACGAAGCGTGGCCGAAGTGGCCTATACCGCGACGCTGCGCGGGGAGCGGATCGTAGTGCCGGGAGTGGTGAACAAGATGCACGCGCAGGCCGTGCGACTGACACCGCGCCGGCTGCTGGCTCGCCTGGCTGGCGCGGCGCAGCAGAAGCGCTTGGGAGATGAGGAAACGGGGGAGAAGGGATAGGCTATAGGGCATGGGGCGTGGGGCGTGGGAGGACACGGGACCCGCGACTCCTGACTCCCATGCCCCATGCCCCATGCCCCACGCCCAATACCCCACGCCCCACGTCCTATTCAAATCCCCATCTCGATCCCGACCCTTACCCTCCGCGGCGTGCCGTTGAGCCCGCCCAGGTGGGTCGCGTCGAAGGCCGCGCCAACCGCGGTGCGTTGTTCGTCAGCGCTGTAGATGCCATCGCCATTGCCATAGCGGGCCTCGGCGCGCAGGAGCGCCACGCAGTCGGGCGCGCCTCCCGACCCTTGGAACGTGATCCACGACGCACAGGTGCCCGGCGCTGACAGGTTCACTGCGCCCGTGGACGCGTCGTAGGCACCGTTGTTGCTGGCTTCGACCTGGATGATTTCGACTCCATTTTCAATAATCTGACTACGAGCTGGCGCCAGCAGCGCCGCATCGCGGTAGGAACGAATGACAGTCGTGAAGTTCAGGAGGTTGCGCGCGTCGATGAAGAACCGCGGAGCGTAGGGGGCGTCGCTCAGTGCCTTGGTAAAGCGCAAGTCCAGCACTTTTCGGGCAGGCAGGCGGGTATACATCGAGGCGAGGCCACCGACGACCCCGAAGGACGGGCACGCCTGATCTGACAGAATCAGTGCTGGTCCGAAGGGCGCCGGGCAGGAGAGGTAGCTCGTGCCGCTGGCCAGCTGGAAGCCGGCCCACAGTTCGGAGCGGGAGAGCCAGCCGGACCGGAGCTCTCGTGGGGCACGGAACTGGACGACGGCGGATACGGTGTGTGGCCGGCTCCAGGCATTGAAGC
>DASSOW010000430.1:0-6359 GCA_035700175.1 Gemmatimonadales bacterium
GGTGCGCTCGCCGCTCTCGGTGCCACGTTCACCGTGGCGGGCAAGGAACCCGCCCAAGTGGAGCCGTTGTACACCCAGTGCGTATTCACCTGGAAGCTGGCGGAATTTACCTGACGCCCGGTTACCATGTAGGTGACGACCAGCTGCTCGCCTGCGTCGCACGACTACGGCTGAAGGCTGAGCGGCGTACTGCTGGATCCGCCCAGACTGGCGGCTGCCGCGGCGTCGGAGAACGCGGGCCTGAGGTGCTTCACCTGCACTTGCGCCGCCGCGCCTTCCGTGATCACCAGTTCGCCGGACAGAGTATCGGGGCCTGCCGCCGTGTCGGCGCAGGCGGCCAGCGCGGCGAGCGCTGCCAGGGGGAGAAACGCCAGACGCATCTGTATACCTCAACTCCTGCGACATTCAGGTGCCGGTAGAGCGCGTACCGGCTCGCCCCCCTCGGCGTGAGCGGGGAGATCAGACTGCAGCCTGCCGGACAGCCTTCCTTCAGTGACTCAGAAGAGGTGGTGACAGCGCCGGCCCGACGGGCCGGATCCTGATTGGAATGGTGATGGGCATCCTGATGCATCCCGAGTGCCAGCCGCCCGGACGCCTCCCGGTCGATGGCTTCGGATCAGTCAAGCGATGATGGGATTGAGGGTTGTCACGGGGCCAGTGGTCAGGCGGGGCACTGCCGTCCGGCAACGCCTGTGGCGCCGGCGCTACCGGGCGTGGAGCGAAGGCGCCATGCGGAGGGTCGCAAGTCACGGGTCGCAGGTCGCTCGGTTCGTGACTTGTGACCTGCGACCTGCGACCGCCCTCCTACCCCCACCAGAACGCCGTCGCGATGATCGCGTACACGGCAATCAGCGACGCGCCTTCCAGCCAGTCCGACTCACCATCAAATGTGATGAACGCCGAGAGGATCACGGCGAGGCTCACGGAGATGATGAGCATGGGTGAGAAAACCAGGGTGAGCGGCGCGAGATGGAAAACTTCCGAGAGGATCACCAGCATCGGTGCCAGCACCAGCGCGATCTGCAGCGGCGAGTTGATCACCACGGCGAAGGCGAACTCGGATTCGTTCCGCGCCGCAAGTTGGATCCCAACGAAGTTCTCCACTGCATTGCCGGCGATCGCGACGATCACGAGGCCGGCAAATGCCTCGGAAATGCCGAGGGCGTGCATGGCCGGCTCCAGCGCAACGACAAACCAGTCGGAGACGAACGCCGCGATCACGCCTGCCGCCGCCAGCACGATCAGCGCCGTTGCCAGGCTCCAGCGCGGCTCTTCGGTGTGGGCCGACTCGCCGTCGCGGGGCTGCCGGCGCAGCTGCTGCGGCAGGGTGAGCACGAAGAGCGCCAGCAGGATGCATGACACCACCAGCGACAGCGCTTCCTCGTGCTCGGCGGCGGGTGTATGGGTGTAATGGGCGAGGGAAGGCAGCACCATGCCGGCCACCGACAGCACCATCAGCACGGTGATATGCCGGGCCCGGCGCGAGCCGATCTGCTGGCGGCCGTGGCGCAGTCCGCCCACGACGAAGCAGATGCCGAGCACGAAGAGCAGGTTGGCGAGGATGGAGCCGATCAGCGCGGCCTGCACCACCTCGACGAGGCCGGCCCGGAGCGCGAAGATGGCGATGAACAGCTCGGGCAGGTTGCCGAGGGCGGTCTGCAGTGCGCTGGTGGCGCCGGGGCCGAAGCGGTCGCCCAGCTGCTCCACCGACCGGCCCACCAGCATGGCAAGCACCGCGATGGCCAGCGAGCAGGTGAGCAGGCCGGCGATGGCGCCGCCCGGCCCGTAGTGCGTGAGCGCCGCCAGACCCACCGCGACCGCACCGCCCGCGACAGTGAGCTTGTCCGAGCGGTCCAGCATGGTCAGGGAAAGATGCCGAGCTGTTCGTAATTCATGGCCACCTTGTCGATTGCCACGATCATCGCCGCCGTCCGCATGTTGAGCTTGCCGCGCTGCTTCCACACTTCGCGGATGGGGTGATAGGCGTTGATCATGGTTTCCTCGAGGCCCGAGTTCACCAGGTCCTCTTCACTTGCACCATGGGTCAGCCGGGAGCTCTCTTCGTCCGTGAACTCACGGCCAGTCACGTCCTCCACCGCGGTGAGGAGCCGCTCGAAGGCGCCCTGCTCGAAGCGCTTCTGCATCCGGCCGAAGCGCACGTGGCCCAGGTTCTTGACCCACTCGAAGTAGGAGACGGTCACGCCGCCGGCATTGATGAAGGCGTCGGGGATCACCATGATGCCGCGCTGGTCGAGGATGGCGTCGGCTTCCTGCGTGGTCGGGCCGTTGGCGGCCTCGACGACGATCTTCGCCTTGATGCGTGGTGCGTTTTCCCCGGTGATCTGGCGTTCGAGCGCGGCGGGAATGAGGATGTCGCAGTCGAGCTCCAGCGCGTCCTCGCGCTTGGCGAGGTTGGTAGCGCCCGGAAAATCGCTGATCTTCTTCGTGCTCCGGCGATGCTCCATCACCTTGTCGACGTCCAGCCCCTTCGGGTTGGCGATCGCGCCTTCCGATTCGGCCAGTCCCACGATGATGGCGCCACCCTCCTGGAAGAACTTGGCGGCGTGATAGCCGACGTTGCCCAGCCCCTGGACCACGACGCGCTTGCCTTCGAGGCCGGTAGAGAGGCCCACCGCCTTCATGTCCTCCGCCACACCGCAGAGCTCCCGGGTGCCGAAGAAGACGCCGCGGCCGGTGGCCTCGGTGCGGCCGCGGATCCCGCCCGCGCTGATCGGCTTGGCGGTGACACAGGCCAGCGCATCGAGCTCACCATTCTTGAGCTGGCTGTAGGTGTCGGCGATCCACGCCATCTCGCGGGCACCGGTGCCGACGTCAGGCGCCGGCACGTCGAGCCCGGGGCCCATGAAGTTCTTGCGCACCAGCTCGAAGACGTAGCGGCGGGTGATCCGCTCGAGCTCGGCCTCGGAGTATTTCTTGGGGTTGAGCCGGATGCCACCCTTGGCCCCGCCAAAGGGCACGTCTACGAGGGCGCACTTGTAGGTCATCAGCGCCGCCAGCGCCTGCACTTCACCCGCATCCACGCTCTCGGCGTACCGGATGCCGCCCTTGCACGGCAGCTTGTGGTGGCTGTGCTCCGCCCGCCACGCGTGCATCACCTCGATCCGCCCGTCGTCCCGCTTGATGGGGAAACTGGTGTAGAACAGGTTCTTGCTCGCCTTGATGTTGGCGAGCAGCGTGGGGTCGTGGCTGGTGAAGGCGGCGGCCCGGTCGAAGGCCTGGTTGACCTGCTCCAGAAAGCTGGAACCGAGTGACATGCATGAACTCCGGTGGTGGGTGACGTGAACTCCCCTCACGATAGCATGACTGCAACCTTTTTGCCCGTACCTGCGTCCGTTCCCGAGCGTCTCCGGTTCGCCACCAAGTCCTTCAGCGCGGGAACTTCGATGCCTGCAGCCGCCTTCGTTCGCCTGCTGACCTGCACCACGCTGGCCGTGGCACTCGCCAGCCCGGCCTCCGCGCAGCGCCGGCGCGCCACCCCGGTGTCACGCGCCCCGGCGTCGATTCCGATCTCGAACATCCGGTATCAGGTGACGTTCGACAGCGCCGCGGCCGCGGCGCGCACCCTCCGGCTCCGCATGAGCTTCGATGCGGCCTCGGCCGGCACCGTACTGCTTTCGCTGCCGGCGTGGACCCCGGGCGCCTACGAGGTCAGCAACTTCGCCGCCAATGTGCTGGATTTCGCGCCGGCGGCGGGCGGTCAGGCCCTGACGTGGGACAAGCTGGATCCCGACACATGGCGGATCCGCGCGGCCGCAGCCGGCCCCGTCACGGTGGACTACGGCATCATCGCCGATTCGCTGGACAACGCGATGGCCTGGGCCCGGCCCGACTTCGCGTTCTTCAACGGCACGAACGTCTTCTTCTTCGCCGAGGGACGGGATCTCCGGTTCCCCGCAACCGTGAGCGTGGCGACGCAGGCCGGATGGAAGGTGCGCACCTCGATGCATCGGGTGGGCCCGGGCGAGGTCTTCCGCGAGACCAATTACCACGACCTCGTGGACATGCCGTTCTTCGTGGGGCGCTTCGACGACGATTCGGCCCAGGTGGCCGGCAAGTGGCAGTGGCTCGCCACCTACCCTGCCGGCGCGCTCGCCGGCCCGGCACGCGCGGGGGTGTGGGACGCCCTCCGCCGGATGACGCCGGCCGAAATCGCCGTCACCGGCGTCCAGCCATGGGATCACTACGTGACGTTCATGGTCTTCCAGCCCTACCCCGGCGGCAGTGCGCTGGAGCACCAGAGCTCGCATCTCGGCATCTACACCCCCCAGCTCATCGGCACGCCGATCCTCGCGTCCATCACGGCGCACGAGATGTTCCACGCCTGGAATGTGAAGCGGCTCCGCCCCGCGGAGATGGTGCCCTACAACTACGAGCACTGGCAGCCGACCACGCTCCTCTGGGTGAGCGAGGGCATCACCGACTACTACGCCGACCTGGCGCTGGTCCGTGGAGGGATCGAAGACTCCGCAGCGTTCCTCCAGCAGACGCAAGGCAAGATGCAGACCGTGGACGCCGCACTGCCGGTCGCGCTCGAGGACGCCTCCCTCTCGACCTGGGTGCACCCGAAGGATGGGACCGGCTACCTCTATTACCCCAAGGGATCGCTCGCGGGATTCATGCTCGACATCATGATCCGCGATGCCAGCGACAACCGCCATGGCCTCGACGACGTGATCCGGGACCTCTATCGCACCACCTGGCTCAAGGGGCGGGGTTTCACCACCGCCGAGTTCTATGGCTCGGTCGGGCGCATGGGGAACGGGCTCGCGCTCGAGGACTTCCACCGGCGCTACGTGGACGGACGCGAGCCGTTGCCGTGGGGCACGGTGCTTCCGCTCGCGGGTCTGCACCTGAAGACCGATTCGACCCAGGTGGCGCGGATCGGTGTAGCCACGCAGCGTGACTCCACCGGCGAGCATGTCATGCAGGTGGCGCCTGGCAGCATGGCCGCGGATGCAGGCATCGAGGCGGGAGATCTCCTGCTCTCCGTCGGCGGGGTGGCGACCGACAGCGCCAACTGGGCGGACACCTATCGCAGCCGCTACGGCTCGGCGTCAGGAACCTCGGTCCCGATCATCGTGCGCCGCGGCACGGAACAGCGCACCCTCGCCGGCACCGTGCGGCTCGTGTGGGTAGTCACCACCACGCTCGAACCCGATCCGAATGCCTCGCCCAAGGCCCGGCGGGTGCTGCACGGCATCCTTACCGGTACCGTGACCGGCTCGCGGTAGTGTTGGGCGCCGATTGACAGACCGCGTCTCGGATTGCACCGTTTAGCCGTCTGCTGGCCTTTTCTTCATCGTGTCAGGGGGAACCATGGCTGGACGTCGTACGATCCTGGGTTTGGCAGTGGCAATCGCGGCAGCCGGGGCCTGCAGGGAGAAGCCGGCGGAAACCGCCGCCGCGGCACCGCCGCCTCCGCCGATGCCGCAGGAGGTCACGGTCCATGCGCGAGATTTCGCCTTCGACGCACCGGATACCATCAGTGCCGGCCTGACCGCGTTCAAACTGATCAACGACGGGCCGGGGCTGCATCACGCCCAGCTGCTTCGCATTGACAGCAGCAAGACCGTGGATGAGGCACTGGCGGCGATCAAGGCGGCCAAGACCTTTCCTGTGTGGCTGGTAGCCTCCGGCGGCCCCAATGCCGTGGCGCCGGGCGACTCGAACGTCGTCGTGCAGGAGCTGGCCGCCGGCCACTACCTGTGGATCTGCTTCGTGGATATCCCCGGTCACGTGCCGCACTTCGTCAAGGGCATGGACCGGGAACTGGTCGTGCGTCCCGCCACCGGTCCCGCCGCCACGCCTGCCGCCGCCGACATCAACGTCACCCTGCGCAGTTTCGGCTTCGATTTCTCGGCGCCGCTCACTGCCGGGCGCCATACGTTCCGGGTCGAGACCGCCGCGAATGCGGACCAGGGGCATGAGCTGGTCATGTTCAAGCTCGACTCCGCACGGACGGACCGGGATTTCATGGCGTACATGCAGGACATGTATGCCGGAAAGGCAAAGGGACCACCGCCGGCCCGGCCGGTCGCCGGGGTCGCCGAGATCCGCGGCGGCATGCCGGTTGAATTCACCACCGACATCACGCCCGGGGACTATCTGCTCATCTGCTTCCTGCCGGACATCACCGACGGCAAGCCGCATTTCATGCATGGCATGATGCAGACGATTCATGTGAGCTAGGCGGGAGGCGGTTATTATTCCCTCCTCAGTTCACCCCGAGGAGCCGCCGTGTCCAGCACTGCCACGATCGAGACCGCGAAGGGCACCATCATCGCCGAACTGTTCGACGATGAGGTGCCCGGCACGGTGCAGAATTTCCGGAAGCTCGC
>DASSOW010000431.1:0-13541 GCA_035700175.1 Gemmatimonadales bacterium
GACAACAAGCCGGAGCGTCAGCGTGTCATGCCGCAGCGTGCCGGCAGGTACCCGGTTGTCATTGGGGTGGACCAGCGGCAGCGGCCGGGCTGACGGAGCACCCGCCATGAGGAGCGAAACGGCGGCAAATGCAAGCGCAACGCGGTGGGTCAGCATGGCTTACCCTGGGCAAGGCCCGATGGAGGACAGCACGAGTCACACGCAAGCGCGAAAACGCGAACGCACACCGGCACCGGCCCGATTTTGCCTAGGCGCCGTGCGTCATCTCATCGAGTTGGTCCAGGATTTCCTGCCGCGCCGGTTCCGGCATGGCTGCCACCTCGAACCCATTGCGGGCGACGAGGGCCAGCTGACGTGAGCTGAACCGGAGCGACCCTGCAAGATACAGGTATTCGTCGCTCAGTGTGCCGCCGAAGCAGAACGGATCGTCGGTGCTGACCGTGCAGCGGACGCCAGCCTCGAGCAGGCGGCCGATCGGATGTGCTTCGTACGACGGTACCACGCCGAGCTTCACGTTGCTGGTGACGCAGACGTCGCAGGTCACGTCGCGCTCGAGCAGCAGGTCCACCACCGCGGGATCCTCGATAGCGCGGATGCCGTGTTCCACCCGTCGGACCCCCAGTTGCTCGACCACTTCACGCACGCGGTCGGGCCCGGTCAATTCACCCGCGTGTGCCTTGGTGATCTTCCCGGCCTCCGCGACGCGCCGCCAGACGGGAGCGGTCCATGCCTCGAGCGGCCAGCTCTCCACGCCGTGCAGATCCACGCCGGCCAGATTGTCCCAGGTATGAAGGGAATCAATCACCGGAGCCAGTACTTCCGTGCAGTCAATGCGGCGCATGCCCGCAAAGACGCGCACTGTCATGCCCTCGGGCGCCGCCGACCGTATGGCGTCGAGGATGTCCCGGCCATCAGCGTGGATGAACTGCGTGATGGGAAGGTGAAAGCTGGTTTCCACGTAGCGCACATTCTGCTCGGCGAGCGACCGAAAGACCACGCGCGCTGCCTCGTGATAGCGCGCTGGTGAGGTGAACCAGAGCGCGGCATTGTCGAGCAGGCCCGCCTCGAACGTGGCAAAATCGGGATAGCGAAAGTCCGGGGCCCACCACGCCGGCGGCCCGTCACGAAAACGATCGGGCGCGACGCTGCGCAGCAGCTCGAGTGGCAGGGCGCCCTCGATGTGGAGATGGGTCTCCGTCTTGGGCAGGCGGGCGATGAACTCGCGGAGGCGGGTATCAGCCGATGATGCGATATTGGAAATGACCATCCCCCTAACCTATGGGCCGCTTCCGCGGCCCGCCAGCAGAGGAGTCCGCATGCGGATTCGCCGCATCCTTGCCCTGGGCGCGGTTGCGCTCAGTGCTGCCGCGCCGCTCCGCGGCCAGTCGGGTGTCCTGCTCAAGCCTGATGCCGTGTATGACGGCATCACCGATCAGCCCCATCGCGGCTGGGCCGTCCTGGTGGAGGGGGATTCCATTGCGCGCGTGGGGCCCGCGACCGAGATCTCCGCGGCCGGTGCAACGGTCATCTCGCTCAGCGGGCTCACGCTCATGCCGGGCATGATCGAGGGCCATTCCCACCTTTTGCTTCACCCCTACAACGAGGCACCCTGGGACCGGCAGGTGCTCTATGAGCCGCTGGCGCTCCGTATCGCCCGCGCTACGGTCGCGGCGCGCACCACGCTCGATGCCGGCATCACTACCGAGCGCGATCTGGGCACCGAGGGCGCGGGCTATGCCGATGTGGGCCTCCGCGACGCCATCCGGCAGGGCATTATCCCCGGCCCTCGCATTCTCGCCAGCACGCGTGCCATCGTCGTGACCGGCTCCTATGGGCCCCGTGGCGCCCCGGAGCGCGACATGGCCTTCGGCGCTGAAGAAGCGGACGGCGTGGATGGACTGACCCGTGTAATCCGTGACCAGATCGGCAAGGGCGCCGACTGGATCAAGCTCTACGGTGACTACGGCTGGGGCCCGCACGGCGAATCGGAACCGACGTTCACCGAAGCCGAGATGAAGCTGGCGGTCGAAGTCGCGGGCAGCGCCAGGCGGTTCGTGGCCGTGCACACCGGCACCGCCGAGGGGATGCGGCGTGCGGCCCTCGCGGGCGTGCGCACCATCGAGCACGGCGATGGAGGCACCCCGGAGGTCTTCAAGCTGATGGCGGAACGCCATGTGGGGTACTGTCCCACGCTCGCTGCCACGGAGGCCATTTCCATTTATCGCGGCTGGAAGCCGGGCCAGCCCGAGCCGGCAGGGATGCGCCGCAAGCGCGCCAGCTTCCGTGCCGCGCTCGACGCGGGTGTCGCCATCTGCTTCGGGGGTGACGTCGGTGTCTTCTCGCACGGCAACAACGTGCGGGAGCTGGAGCTCATGGTGGATTATGGGATGACGCCGGCGCAGGCCGTCCACTCTGCCACCGCCGGTAACGCAGACATTCTTGGCCTGGACGACCGCGGCCGCGTCAAGCCCGGCCTGCTGGCTGACCTGATCGCGGTCGAGGGCGACCCGACCAAGGATATCGGGGCGCTGCGGAAAGTGAAGTTTGTGATGAAAGGCGGGAAAGTGGAGAAGAGATAGACGGCAAGACGGCTGGCGGGCGCGGTTGGAAGTCGAAGCGACTGGGTGGATGCACTGGACGAAGCTGCGACGAGTCATCGCTCGCGGGCGCAGCGCCTCCGGGCGCTGCAGTTCGCTCAGGCAGGCGAGGTCAAAACTCGGGGCTGCCGCTCACTGACGCGCCCTTTGGCGCCGCGGCTCGCTCGCTCCGCCAAGCCGTCCCGCCAACCGCCCAGCCGCCTAGCCGCCCGCCCGCCTCACCAACGTCATCCCTCCCCAGGTCACCGCCAGCAGCCCTCCGACGATGAGGGCCGAGACCGGGTCGCCGAGGATCATGCCGATGAGGAGCCCGATGGCGATGACGAGACCAAGCGCCGGCAGCCACGGGTAGCCCCACGCCCGAAATGGCCTTGGCGTCGCGGGTTCCTTCCGGCGCAGGACGAAGAGTGCCGAAAACGCCGCCACGTACAGCAGTACGACCAGGATGATGTCCACCGCCACGACGGCGGAAAACGATCCCAGGAGAAAAAATCCAATCATCACCGCGATACTCAGCGCCAGGGCAATTGCCGGTGTGCCACCCTTGTTCACGCGCGTGGCAAGCCTGGGAAAGAGCCCGTCCTCACCCATGGCGAGAATGACGCGTGGCGCCGCCATGATCTGCGCGTTCACGGTACCGAGGATGGACACGACCATGATGAGACGGATGACCGTATCGCCGTGGGCCCCGAAGATGAGGCGGGCCACCGTTCCGCCGACGAAGCTGTCGTGCGCCATGTTCCCGATCGGCAGGACCGTGAGGAACGCGGCGTGCAGCAGGAAATAGATCACGATCACGAGACCAAGGCCACGGAACATGGACTGCGGAATCGTGCGGCCGGGGTCGGTGATCTCGCCGCCGCAGTAGAGCACGGCGTAGTAGGTGTCGTAGGTAAAGATGACGCCCTGCATTGCCACGGCGAACGCCAGCAGCAGCCCCCAGCCCGATGGCATCTGGGCGCTCGCGACGGCCGCGGGCTCGGCGTGGGGCATCAAGAACGCCGCCCCCACCAGCAGGAGCAGCGCGACTGTCTTCATCAGGCTGGTGATCTCCTGGGTGCGGGCGCCGGATTGCACGCCCAGCCACTGGAGAAATGCCAGGATGCCGAGCAGGGCGAGCCCAACCAGTGCGGAGTGGCCCGAGAGTGGTTGGAAGAGCACGCCGAGGTACTCGCCCGCGAGCAGTAGCAAGGCCGGAGGGCCGATGCACCAGTTCACCCAGTCGGTGTAGCCGATAAAGATCCCCGCGCCCTCGCCGAACGCCCGTCGGACATATACATAGAAGCCGCCCGAGTGCGGCAGCATGGCGCCCAGTTCGGAGAGGATGTTGGCGCCGAGGAGGGCGCTGACGGCGCCCAGGGCCCACGCCAGCAAATAGAGCAGCGGATGCGGCAGCGCCGCCGCCACGTCACCGGGCGTGGCCAGGATCCCGCCGCCGATCGTCGCACCCACGGCAATGGCCAGCCCGAACACGCTGCCGAGGGCTCGGCGGAGTGACGGGACGGACGGGACGGACGGGGCGGACAGGGCGGACGAGACGGACGAGACGGACGGGACGGACGAGGCGGACGAGGCGGACGGGTCGGTAGGGGCTGCCATGAGGGGGACACGATACCGCCGGATTGACTCGCTGTCCATGCGTCAAGCGCTCAGCACTCAACTGCCCTGTCCGTCCTGTCCGTTCCTTCGCTGCGCTCAGGACAAGCCTGTCCGTCCTGTCCGTCCTGCCCGTCCTGCCCGTCTTGGCCTATCTTCTCCCCATGTTCCCCTACCGTGACGACAATCCGACCCTGAAGACGCCGGTGGCCACCATGGCCATCATCGCGCTCAACGTGGCGGTGTGGGTGCTGGTGCAGGGGATGGGATCAGAGCCGCAGCTGGCCAAGTCGGTCTGCGAGCTGGGGCTCGTACCGGGTGACTTCCTGGGGCGGCTGCCGGAGGGCACGGCCGTGCGAATGGGTCCGGGTGTTGCCTGCGTTTTCTCCGGCGAGCCGGCCTGGTACACGCCGCTCACCTCCATGTTCCTGCACGGTGGCTGGCTGCACCTGATCGGCAACATGTGGTTCCTGTGGCTGTTCGGGAACAATGTGGAAGACTCGATGGGCCGGGTGCGGTACGTCCTTTTCTACCTGCTCTGCGGCCTTGCGGCGGCGTCCACCCAGACCTTCCTCAATCCGTCGAGCGCCGTGCCGATGGTCGGCGCCTCGGGTGCCATCAGCGGCGTCATGGGCGCCTACGTGCTGCTCTATCCCCGGGTGCGGGTGCACGTCCTGCTGGTCCTGATCATCTTCATTACCAGGATCCAGCTACCGGCCTGGGTCATGCTCGGCTACTGGTTCCTGCTTCAGCTGGCCGGCGGCGCGTCGAGCCTGGGTGCCTCAGAAGGCGGGGTCGCGTTCTGGGCCCATGTCGGCGGCTTCGCGGCCGGCGGCATCCTGATTTCACTGTTCAAGGACCGGGCACTCGTGGCCCAGCACCGCGCGCTGGCGCGCACCATGTGATATTACGGTCATACCCATGACACACTTCCCGGCTGGCGCCGCGACGCGCCCCGATCCGCACCTGCCGGTGCATCCACGCAATCCCGGCATGCCCCTCGAGCTCGACTGGGTGCAGGACGTGCGCGTCAATCGCAGCGCCGTGGAACGCCGAGCGGCGTCTCTGGGCACGCGTCGCACAGTGAAGAAGCAGTGGCAGGCCGCGTGGCTGCTGCGGGCTGTCACCCTGATGGACCTGACCACACTCTCGGGCGACGACACGCCGGGGCGGGTGCGGCGGCTCTGCGCCAAGGGGCGCGCCCCGGTGCGGCCCGACCTGCTCGAGGCGCTGGGCGCCACGTCGCTTCCCATTCGCGTGGCCGCCATCTGCGTCTATCACGCCATGGTCGAGACGGCGGTCGAGGCCCTTGCCGGCTCCGGCATTCCCGTGGCGGCGGTCTCCACCGGATTTCCTGCGGGGCTCTCGCCATTCGAGCAGCGGCGCGAGGAGATCACCGCCTCGGTCGAGGCGGGCGCCGAAGAGATCGACGTGGTGATTACGCGCGCCCATGTCCTCACCGGCAACTGGCAGGCGCTCTACGATGAAGTGCGCGCCTTCCGCGAGGCCTGCGGCGATGCGCACATCAAGACCATCCTGGCCACCGGCGAACTGGGCACGCTCCGCAACGTGGCGCGCGCCAGCCTGGTGTGCATGATGGCTGGCGCCGATTTCATCAAGACCAGCACCGGAAAAGAGGGCGTCAACGCCACGCTTCCGGTGGGCCTGGTCATGGTGCGCCAGATCCGTGAGTACCTGGAGCGGACCGGCTACCGGGTGGGATTCAAGCCTGCCGGTGGGATCCGCAGCGCCAAGGACTCCCTTATCTGGCTGGGCATGATGAAGGAAGAGCTGGGCGATGCCTGGCTCCGACCGGAGCTGTTCCGCTTCGGCGCCAGCAGCCTGCTCACCGACATCGAACGCCAGCTGGAATATTTCGTGACCGGTCGCTACTCGGCCGACTACCGCCACCCACTGGGCTGACCATGGCATCCATCAGCGAAATCTTCCAAACCATGGAGTACGGGCCGGCGCCCGAGGCGGCCGGGCCTGCGCTCGACTGGATCGCGGAGCGTGGCGGCGCGCCCGGGCACTGGATCAATGGCAAGTGGACCAAGCCGGCCGCCGGCGAGTGGTTCGACAGCGTGAACCCCGCGAGCGGCAAGGTGCTTGCCCAGGTGGCCCAGGGGAGCGCGCGTGACGTCAACGCGGCCGTGCGCGCAGCCCGCGCCGCGCAAGCCGATTGGGCGGCCCTGGGCGGGCACGGCCGGGCGCGTTACCTGTATGCGCTCGCCCGGCAGGTGCAGAAACATTCGCGGTTGTTTGCGGTGATGGAATCGCTGGACAACGGCAAGCCGATCCGCGAGTCGCGGGACATTGATATCCCGCTGGTGGCCCGGCATTTCTACCACCACGCTGGGTGGGCGCAGCTGATGGAAACCGAGCTGGCCGACATGGCGCCGCTGGGCGTTGTGGGCCAGATCATTCCGTGGAACTTCCCGCTTCTCATGCTCTCGTGGAAGATTGCGCCTGCGCTTGCCATGGGAAACACGGTGGTGCTCAAGCCCGCCGAGTTCACCTCGCTCACGGCGCTGCTGTTCGCGGAAATCGCGTCGGAGGCCGGCCTGCCGCCCGGCGTCATCAACGTGGTCACCGGCGACGGCCGCACTGGCGAGCTGCTGGTCAAGCACGATGACGTGGACAAGATCGCCTTCACCGGGTCTACCGACGTGGGCCGGCTCATTCGTGTCGCCACGGCCGGCAGCGGCAAGCGGCTCTCGCTGGAGCTGGGCGGCAAGAGCCCCTTCCTCGTGTTCGACGACGCCGATCTCGATAGCGTAGTGGAGGGCGTGGTAGACGCCATCTGGTTCAACCAGGGCCAGGTCTGCTGCGCCGGCTCGCGCATCCTGGTGCAGGAAGGCGTATCCGAGCGGCTGGTGCACAAGCTGCGCGCCAGGATGGAGATGCTGCGGGTCGGCAACCCGCTCGACAAGGCGGTCGACATCGGCGCCATCATTGCGCCGGTGCAGCTCGAGAAGATCAGCCAGCTGGTGCAGCAGGGACGGGACGAGGGCGCCACCATGTGGCAGCCGTCATGGAGCTGCCCCACCGAGGGTTACTTCTTCCCGCCCACGCTCTTCACCGATGTTGCGCCGTCGGCGACGATCGCGCAGGTGGAGATCTTCGGTCCCGTGGTTGTTCTGATGTCATTCCGCACCCCCGCCGAGGCGGTGGAGCTTGCCAACAACACGCGCTACGGACTGGCGGCAAGCGTCTGGACCGAGAGCGTGAACCTGGCGCTCGACATCGCGCCCAAGCTCGCGGCCGGCACCGTCTGGGTGAACTGCACCAACGTGTTCGACGCCGCCGCGGGTTTCGGCGGCTATCGCGAGAGCGGGTTCGGGCGCGAGGGCGGGCGGGAAGGGCTGATGGAGTACGTGAAGCCAGGGTGGGAAGACGGGAAGACGGAAAGCCGGGAAGCCGGGATGTCGGGAAGGCGGGATGGCGGGAAGACAGTGCGGAGGACGGGAAGGCGGGAAGACGGGAAGGTCGCGAGGAGCGGCAACCTCCCGTCGTCCCGTCTTCCCGACTTCCCGCCTATCGACCGTACCGCCAAGCTCTACATTGGCGGCAAGCAGGTGCGGCCCGATGGCGGCTACAGTGATCCGGTGCTCGACATGGCAAGACATCATGCCGGCGAGGTATCGCGCGGCAATCGCAAGGACATCCGCAACGCCGTCGAGGCCGCTCACAAGGCGCGTGGCTGGGCCGAGAGCACGGCCCACAACCGGGCGCAGGTGCTCTACTACATCGCCGAGAATCTGGCGGAACGTGCGGAAGAGTTCGCCGGCCGGCTGGCAGGCAGCCTGGAAGACGGGAAGGCGGCAGGGCGGGAAGTCGACGCGAGCATTCGGCGCCTGTACACATGGGCTGCGTGGGCTGACAAGTGGGATGGCCACGTCCACCGGACGCCCTACCGCAACGTGACCCTTGCCATGCCCGAGCCACTCGGCGTGCTCGGCATCGAATGCGCCGAGGAGGCTCCGCTCCTCGGTTTCGTGTCGACGATGGCGCCTGCCATCGCCATGGGCAACCGGGTCGTCATGCTGCCCTCCGAACGCTGGCCGCTGGCCGCCACCGACTTCTACCAGGTGCTGGAGACATCCGACGTGCCGGGCGGCGTCGTCAACATCATCACCGGCCCGCACGCGGAACTCCGCCCCGTGCTGGCGGCGCATGATGACGTGGACGGGATGTGGCAGTTCGGGTCGGCCCAGGGCGCGGAGGAGGTCGAGCGGCTCTCCGCCGGCAACATGAAGCGTACGTGGGTGGGCTACGGGCGTCCGCGCGACTGGTTCGACGGGGTGCAGGGTGAGGGCACCGAGTTCCTCGAGCACGCCACCCAGGTCAAGAACATCTGGGTGCCCTACGGTGAGTGATGGTCGAATACATCACGCTCAACGCCTCGGCGGCCAAGCAGGTACTGCAGCGCTGGACAGCGCACATCACGCCGGGGCAGGTGATCGTCGTCGGCGCGGCGCTGTTGCTGGTGTGGGTGGTGTGGAAGGCGTTTGGAGCGAGGAGTTGAGAGTTGAGAGTTAGGAGCCAAGAGCCAAGAGCCAGGAGCTGAGAGCTAGTAGGTGAGAGTGAGCGGAGCTCCTCATCCTTGTCTCTTGGAGGCAGGGATGGCATCACGCGATAGATTGGATTCGGCGGCAGCTCGTTCATCCTGTGGGCCCGAGCCCGTTCCTCAGCCGGGGCGCCGCCGAGTCCTCACTGCGAGCCCGTACAGTTGCCAGGGCGAGTCCGACCGAGCCGGTCCTCCTCAGCCCGCAGCATGCAAGGCCGGGCCACGGTCGAGGCGATTCTCCAGCCGGGAGTCCGCCATGGCCTGCTACATCGGCATTGACGTCGCCAAGACCCTGCTCGATGTGGCCACCGTGGACGTGGCCACCGGGCCGCCCGCCTCCCGCGGCACCTTTGCCAATGACGAGGCGGGGCACACGACGCTGGTCGCGGCGCTCACGCCGCTCGGGCCCACGCTCATCGTGCTCGAAGCGACCGGCGGGTATGAGCGGGCGGTCACCGTCGCCCTCGCCGCGGCGGGCCTGCCCGTGGTGGTGGTGAATCCGCGCCAGGTGCGGGACTTCGCCAAGGCCACCGGCCAGCTGGCCAAGACCGACCAGCTCGATGCGGCGGTGCTGGCCCGGTTTGCCGCGCAGGTGCAGCCGGCCCTCCGGCCGGTGCCCGATGCGACCACCCAGGCGCTGCGCGAGCTCCTGACCCGGCGCCGCCAGCTGGTGGCCATGCTGGGGCAGGAGCGCAATCGCCTGCCGCAGGCGCGCGGGGTGATCCGGCGCGATCTGCAGCAGCATATTCGCTGGCTGGAGCGGCGCGTGCACACGAGCGACGACGAGCTGCGGCAGCTGGTGGAACAGAGTGCCGTCTGGCGCGTGCGGGACCAGCTGCTGCAGAGCGTGCCGGGCATCGGGCCCGTCACCGCGCAGACGCTGCTCGCCAGTCTGCCCGAACTGGGCACGCTCAATCGCAAGCAGATCGCCGCGCTGGTAGGCGTAGCGCCCTTGAATCGGGACAGCGGCCAGTGGCGCGGACGCCGCCAGGTGTGGGGCGGGCGGGCCCCGGTGCGCCACGCGCTGTACATGGCGGCGCTGGTCGCGAGTCGGCACAATCCGGTCCTGCGCGCCTTCTACACTCGGCTGCGCACCACGGGCAAGCCGCCGAAGGTGGCCCTGGTCGCCACCATGCGCAAACTGCTGGTCATGCTCAACGCGATGCTCGCGCACCAGACCGCTTGGCGAGTGGCGCGCGCTTGACAACGCAGTCCCAAGACAGTTGCTGAGGTCGCGTAGCGACCGAAGGATCTACTCACCAGTTTTCAGGATCAGGCAGGAAGATCCTTCGCTGCGCTCAGGATGAGGAATCGGCTAGCTTCATTCGTCCCGCTCTCAGCTCTCAGCTCTCAGCTCTCCGCTGTGCTTTATCGACTTCCCCTCCACCAGAAACACCACATCTTCGCCGATATTGGTGGCGAGGTCGGCCACCCGCTCCAGGTTGCGGCTGACCAGGACCAGCTCCATCCCCGCGCTGATGTTGCGCGGGTCTTCCATCATGTGGGTCAGCAGGATCCGGAACACGGAGCGGTGCAGCGCGTCCACCTTGTCGTCGCGGGCGCAGACATCGCGGCCTCCGTTCGCATCGCCCCGCACGAAGGCCTCCAGCGCATCGGCGAGCATCTCGCGCGCGCTCCTGGCCATCTCGACCAGTTCCGGCTCGGGCGCGATAGGACGCGCTTCCAGCAGCCGCTGGGTGCTCTGGGCAATATTCACGGCGTGATCGCCCACGCGCTCGAGGTCGCTTGCAATCTTGAGCGCCGACGTGATCATCCGCAGGTCACGCGCCATTGGCTGCTGCAGCGCCAGCAGCCGGATACATTGCTCCTCAATCTCCATTTCCATTCCATCGAGCAGGCGATCCCCCTCTATCACCTGCTCGGCCTTGGCCGCGTTGCGCTCGAGCAGTGCCTCAAGCGCGGATGCGAGCGCCGCCTCGGCCTCGCCCGACATGGCCAGCAGGCGGACCTTGAGGTCGGCCAGCTCGTCGTGAAAATGGCGATGGGTGTCCGCCGTCATCCGAATCTCCCCGTGATGTACGCCTCGGTCCGCTCGTGCGCCGGGGCGGTGAACAGCCGGCTGGTGGGGCCGAACTCGACCAGGCGGCCGCCGTCGAGAAAGGCCGTTGAGTCACTCACGCGCGCCGCCTGCTGCATGTTGTGGGTGACAATGACGATCGTGAACTCCCGCTTCAGTTCGAACACGAGCTCCTCGAGCTTTCGGGTGGACGCCGGATCGAGCGCCGAGGTGGGTTCATCCATGAGCAGGACATCCGGACGGTTGGCCAGTGCGCGGGCCAGGCAGAGCCGCTGCTGCTGGCCGCCCGAGAGCCCGGTGCCCGGTTCGTCGAGCCGGTCCTTCACCTCGTCCCAGAGCGCCGCCTTGCGCAGGCAGGATTCCACCAGTTCAGGAATGTTCCGCCGGGGGACCAGGGCGTTCAGCAATGGGCCGTAGGCCACATTGTCGTAGACGCTCCTGGGGAAGGGGTTGGGCCGCTGGAAGACCATCCCGACCCGCTGCCGCAACGCGACCACGTCGACATCCGCATCAAGGATCGAGCGCCCATCCATCAGGATATCACCGCCGTGGCTGGCGCCCGGTGCCAGTTCATTGAGCCGATTGATGGAGCGCAGGAACGTGCTCTTGCCGCTACCGGACGGGCCGATGATCGCGGTCACGGCATGGCGCGCCATCGGGAAGCTCAGCTGGTGCAGAATCTCCCGTGCCCCGTACCTGAAGCTGAATCCTCGTGCCTCGATGGCCGGATTGAAGGGCTCAGCCGGAGCTTCGGCTGCACCCGGTGCATGCCCGCCTCGGGCCACTGAGCGCGGGGCGTCGGTCATCGCGTTCATCCGAACCGCCCCGTGATATAGGCATCGGTCTGTTCCGCGGCGGGCGCGGTGAAGAGCTGCTTCGTCGGCCCGGTCTCGACCATTGTACCAAGGTAGAAGAAGCTGGTGGTGTCGCTGACCCGCGCGGCCTGCTGCAGGTTGTGCGTGACGATCACGATGGTGAAATCGCGCTTGAGGTGAAAGAGCAGTTCCTCGATGCGCTGCGTAGCGCCCGGGTCCAGTGATGCGGTCGGCTCGTCGAGCAGGATGACCTCCGGCTGCGGCGCAATGGTGCGCGCCAGGCAGAGCCGCTGCTGCTGGCCGCCGCTGAGCGCCATGGGATTGCCCCGGAGGCGATCCTTCACTTCATCCCAGAGCGAAGCCTGCCGTAACGCACGCTCGACCGCCGTGTCCAGGGCCCGTCCCCGTGGCCGGCCGGCGTTGCCGTTTACCCGCAGTCCCGCCGCGACGTTGTCATGGATGGACATCGCGGGAAAGGGGGTGGGCTTCTGGAAGACCATGCCGACCTTGCGCCGGAGCTGCATGGGGTTGACGCGCGGCGCATAGATGTCATTCCCGTCCAGCAGCACCCGGCCCGTGATCCAGCCACCGTCGCTCAGTTCATGCATCCGATTGAGGGCCCGCAGATAGGTAGACTTGCCGCACCCGGAGGGCCCGATCAGGGCATGCACCTGATTCCTGGCAAACGCCAGCGACACGTTCTTCACCGCGGTGAACGTACCGTACATGGCGGTGAGCTGATCGGTCTCGAGCCGGATGGAGGCCTCAGCCACGACGCGTCCGCCCCATCGCCATATGCGACCCCAGGCTCAACAGGAGGACCAGCAGGATCAGGACGAGCGCCGCCCCCCAGGCGTAGTTGTGCCATTGCTCGAAGGGGCCGGTGGCGTAGGTGAAGACCGTGAGCGGCAACGCCGCCATGGGCTCGTTGATGCTGGTAACGAGGTACTGGCTGCCCAGTGCGGTGAAGAGGAGCGGCGCTGTCTCGCCCGCGATGCGGGCCACGGCCAGGAGGCCGCCGGTGACGATGCCCGGCAGCGCGGTCCGAAGCACGATCATCAGCGAGGTGCGCCAGCGCGGATAGCCGAGTGCCAGCGCCGCTTCCCGGAGCGAGTTGGGAACCAGCCCGATCATCTCCTCGGTAGTCCGCAGCACCATCGGTATCATCAGCATCGCCAGCGCCGCACTGCCGGCCAGCGCCGAGAAGTGCTGCTGCGTGGCCACGATCCAGGCCCACGCAAAGACACCGATCACGATGGAGGGTGTGCCGTTGAGGACATCCGCCACGAAGCGCGCCGTCCATGCGAGGCGGCTGGACGAATACTCCGCGCAGTAGATCCCGGCCAGGATTCCCGTGGGAAGACCAATCAGCGACGCCACGCCGACGATCAGGAGCGTGCCGACAATCGCGTTCGCCACGCCTCCGCCAGCTTCGCCGGCGGGCGCCGGAAGCGCGGTGAAAAAGTCCCAGCTCAGGCTCGATGCACCCTTGAGGACCAGGGTGACCAGGATGAGCAGCAGCGGGAGCACAGCGCGCAGCACGGCGAACCCGGTCAATAGCACCTTGACCGAGCTGCTCGCGCGCCGCAGTGATCTGCGGTGCATCAGAGCGCCCTGCTCCCGGCGCTGGATCCTCGCGCCACCTGCCAGATCAGCAGCCGAGCCCCGGCGTTCACCAGGACCGTGACCCCGAACAGCACCACGGCGACGTAGGCCAATGCCGACAGGTGCATGTTGCTCACCGCCTCTGCGAACTCATTGGCGATCGCCGCGGCCATGGTGTACCCCGGCGCGAAGAGCGAGGCGGCGATCTCGTGCCGGTTGCCGATGACCATGGTCACCGCCATCGTCTCACCCAGCGCGCGCCCCAGGCCCAGCAGGGTGGCCCCGAGAATGCCCGCGCGACTGAAGGGCAGGATCACCGT
>DASSOW010000432.1:0-8803 GCA_035700175.1 Gemmatimonadales bacterium
TACGGCAATCTCCTGCTGCTGTTCTGGGCTAGCGGGCTGGCGCATCGCGTCGACAGCTGGGGTCCGCCGCCGCTCGAGCGCATCACCGAACTCTTCCTTGAGATGAGCAAGCCGGACATCGATGTCCGGGTCGTGGATGAAGGGCGGCCGCCGCTGGGGCAGTTGATCCACCCGCACGACATTCAGCAACCCGGCCTCGTCATGGAAGACGACAACGTGCGCGTGACCTCCGCGCTGGTGCATCATCCCATGGTGCCGGTGGCCTACGCCTATCGCTTCGACGCGCCCGATCGCAGCATCGTCATTTCCGGTGACACGGCGCGCTCAGACGCCGTCGTGCGATTGGCGCGCGGCGCCGACGTCCTGGTGCATGAGGCGTTCTATCCTGATGCCGTGGAGAAGATGGTCGTGGGCCGGGCCAACGCGGAACCGCTCCGGAAGCACCTGCTCGCAAGCCACACGAGCGCGGAGGATTGCGGACGCGTGGCGGCGGCCGCCGGCGTGAAGACGCTGGTGCTCTCCCATTTCGTGCCGGCCGAAGACCCACCCATTAGTGATGCCATGTGGGCCGAAGCAGCGGGGAGGCATTTCAAGGGAAAGATCGTGGTGGGACGGGATCTGATGGAGGTGTGATGCGCCGTAGGGGCAAAGCCATGGCTTTGCCCCTACGGCGCGCCGCGCCCGTCTATCTTCCCCCATGCCATCCTCCCTCCGCATCGCCCTCGTCGGCGACTACAGCCCTGAGGTCACTGCTCATCGCGCCATTCCTGAAGCGCTGCGCCTCAGCAGCGAGTCTCTGGGCACGCCGCTCCATTACGACTGGATTCACACCACCACGCTGGGCACTGACGCGACCGGTCCGCTCGCCCGCTACGACGCTATCTGGCTCGTTCCCAACAGCCCCTACGCCAACACCGCTGGCGCGCTGTCCGCCATCCGCCTGGCCCGCGAATCCCGCCGTCCGTTTCTGGGCACCTGCGCCGGATTCCAGCACGCCATCCTCGAATACGCCGGCAGTGTCTGGCAGCTCGAACCTTCCAAGGCGGCGCACGCCGAACTCGATCCTGATGCCGAGGACCCGGTCATTGCGCCACTCGCCTGTTCGCTGGTGGAAGAGCAGGGGAGGGTGCGCTTCGCGCCGGCATCGCGTCTGTCCCAGCTCTACGGGAATGAGCACGCGATCGAGGGCTACCACTGCAATTTCGGACTCAATCTGCACTACGCCGAGCGGCTGAATGATGGCGCCCTGCGCGCCACCGCATGGGACGATGCGGGTGAAGTGCGGGGCGTGGAGCTCACCGATCATCCGTTCTTCGTGGCAACGCTCTTTCAGCCTGAACGCTCGGCGCTCGCTGGACGGGTGCCGCCGGTGGTGCGGGGGCTGGTGGAGGCAATCGGGCGCTGAGCGCTGAGCTTCGCGCCCATACTGCTCATCCTGCCCACCCGCCCGTCTTGCCCGTCCTGCCCGTCTCGTCTAACATCCAAATGATTCCGTAGCATCGACTTGTGACTCGCATCACGTGCAGTGCATATATGCGTATTGCCCAGGTTGCCCCGCTCTACGAAAGCGTGCCCCCCAAGTATTACGGTGGCACTGAACGCATCGTCTCCTACCTGACCGAGGAACTGGTCCGCCAGGGGCACGACGTCACGCTGTTCGCCAGCGGCGACTCCGTCACCCGGGCCCGGTTCATCAGCGGTTGCCGCCGGTCACTCCGGCTCGACAAGCATTGCGTGGACCAGCTGGCGCACCACGTGGTGATGCTGGAGCAGGTCTACCGCCATGCTGCCGATTTTGATGTCATCCATTTCCACGTTGATTATCTCCATTTCGGGCTATCCCGGCGTGAGCAGGTTCCCCGCGTGACGACCCTGCACGGCCGGCTCGACATTCCCGATCTCCACCCCGTCTACCAGGAGTTCCGGGACGAACCAGTCGTTTCCATCTCCACCTCCCAGCGTACCCCGCTCCCGTGGGCCAACTGGCAGGCGACCGTGTACCACGGCCTGCCGGAGGATCTCTACACCTTCCGCCCCGAGCCGGGCAGCTATCTCGCGTTCCTCGGCCGCATCTCACCCGAGAAGCGGGTGGATCGCGCCATCGAGATTGCCAGGCGGGTCCAGATGCCACTCCGGATCGCGGCCAAGGTGGACGCGGTGGATGAGGACTATTTCGAGACCGCCATCCAGCCGCTTCTGGAGCACCCGCTGATCGAGTTCGTGGGAGAGATCGGCGACGCCGAGAAGGACGATTTTCTGGGCAACGCCGCCATGCTGCTGTTCCCCATCGACTGGCCCGAGCCGTTCGGCCTGGTGATGATCGAGGCGATGGCCTGCGGCACCCCGGTCATTGCCTACAGCAACGGCTCGGTGCCGGAGGTGATGGAGCAGGGCCGGACCGGATTCATCGTGGATTCGCTTGAAGAGGCGGTCGAGGCGGTGCGCCACGTTCCCCAGCTCAGCCGCCGGCGCTGCCGAGAAATCTTCGAGGAGCGCTTTACGGCGGAACGCATGGCGCGGGACTACGTCCGAGTCTACGAGCGGCTCATGCATCAACACCCGACGCCACTGCTGAAGGTGGCCGGCTGATGACGGAGGAAGTCGTCCGCATCAGCGACACGTTTTACATCCTCTCCACCTCGGCTCGGATCGACGACCGGACCCAGGTGCTCAAGCAGGGCGACACCTTCGCCATCTTCGACCGGTTCGGCGACATCGAGACGCTGGGCATGGGCGAGTTCGGGATCTATCACCAGGACACGCGCTTTCTCTCCGGCCTGGTGCTCCGGCTCGCGGCCCAGCGTCCCCTGCTGCTCAGCTCCACCATCAAGGATGACAACGCCATCCTGGCCGTGGACCTGATGAATCCCGACCTCTGGCAGGATGGCGAGCTCACCATCCCTCGCGGGACGCTTCACATCTTCCGCAGCAAGGTGCTCTGGGACTCGGCCTGCCACGAGCGACTCCGGCTGCACAATTACGGCCGCACGGAAGCGTCGTTCTCGCTCTCGCTCAGCTTCGATGCCGACTTCGTGGACATCTTCGAGGTGCGCGGCGCCGAGCGCGAGCATCGCGGCTGCCGGCTGCCGACCGAGCGCAGCGACGACATGCTGGTGCTGGGCTACAGGGGACTGGATGGGCGTGTTCGCCGTACCCGTATCGCCTTCGAGCCGGCGCCCGAGGAGCTGCAAGAGACGGGGGCGATGTTCCAGTTCCGCCTCCCGCCCGGTGGCGAGGCGAGCGTGCGCTGGGCCATTGCCTGTGAGGAAGTCACGACCAGCGCCACCCATGAAGTGCAACGCGGCGTCGAACCGGTAGGCGGAAGTCTCTGGTACGAGGAGGCGGCGCGTCAGGCGGTGGACTCGCTGGCGGCTGCGCGGGCCGGCGATCCTCGCGTGCACACATCCAACGAGCAGTTCAACGACTGGCTCAATCGTTCCGCGTCTGATCTCTACATGATGGAAACATCCACGGCATGGGGCGAATATCCCTATGCCGGTGTTCCCTGGTACAGCACGCCGTTTGGCCGGGACGGCATCATCACCGCGCTGCAGTATCTCTGGTACAATCCTGCCATCGCGCGCGGTGTGCTCACCTACCTCGCAGCCACCCAGGCCGACGCCGAAATTCCGGAACAGGATGCCCAGCCAGGGAAGATCCTCCACGAGACCCGTGCTGGCGAAATGGCGGCGCTGGGGGAGGTGCCCTTTGGCCGCTACTACGGCACCGTGGATGCAACCCCGCTCTACGTCATGCTGGCCGGCGCCTACCTGGAGCGCACCGGGGACCTGGAGCTGGCCAGCCAGCTCTGGCCCAACGTCGAGCGCGCGCTCAGCTGGATCGACATCTACGGCGATGCTGACGACGACGGGTTCGTTGAGTATGCGAGCCGCGCGAAGCAGGGGCTGATCCATCAGGGCTGGAAGGATTCACACGACTCGGTCTTCCACGCCGACGGCGCCCTGGCCCATGGCCCGATCGCGCTCTGCGAAGTGCAGGGGTACACCTTTGCCGCCAGAAGAGCGGCAGCGACGATTGCCTCGGCGCTGGGTAACGGCGACCGGGCCAAGGCGCTGCGACAGCAGGCCGAGACGCTGCGGCAGCATTTCGAGGAAACGTTCTGGTGTGACGACCTCGCCACCTATGCGCTGGCGCTCGATGGCCGGAAGCAGCCGTGCCGGGTGCGCACCTCGAATCCCGGCCACTGCCTCTACACCGGCATCGTGAGCACCGAGCGCGCGTACCGCACGGCCGCCACGCTGACCAGCGAGCTGGCTTTCTCCGGCTGGGGCATCCGCACCGTGTCTGCCAGTGAGTCGCGCTACAATCCGATGTCCTATCACAATGGCTCGATCTGGCCGCACGACAATTCACTGATCGCCGCTGGCTTCGCCCGCTATGGACTGCGGGACCACGCGGCGGCCGTGCTGACCGGGCTGTTCGACGCAAGCCTGTTTTTTGATCTCCACCGGATGCCGGAGCTCTTCTGCGGCTTCCGCCGCCGCCCCGGAGAAAGCCCCACCCACTACCCGGTGTCCTGTTCGCCGCAGTCGTGGGCTTCAGGTGCCTGCTGGCTGCTGCTCCAGGCCTGTCTCGGTCTCGACATCCGGGGCGCCGAGGGGAAGGTCTGCTTCACCAAGCCGTTCCTGCCTCCCTTCCTCCAGGAAATCCGGATCGAGGATCTCGTCGTCGGCAACGCGAGCGTGGATCTCGAATTGATCCGCCACGATGAGGATGTGAGCGTGAATGTGCTGCGGCGGGACGGTGAGGTGGAGGTGACGGTCGTGAAGTAAGACGGGAAGACGGGAAGGCGGGAAGGCAGACACGGCCATGGTCGATCTCCGCGGTGCGTCCGGCTGTCGCGGCGGCGTCTTAATGCTGTCGACTTCGATTGGCCTTTGCGATTCGAGGAGCCATGCTTGCGAGTCACCGGAAGCGTCATCGCGCTACGCTGGCGCTACTTTCAGCGCTACTCTCGGCCTGCGGCACGTCCGAGCCGTGCACCCTGATCGGGTGCGAAAGCGGATTGATTGTCCGGGTGTCGGGTCTCCCGGACGGGGAAGCGACCATCGCCCTTCAGGTGGCTGGTCAGGAGCCCGTGATCAGGAAGTGTCAGTCGACCGCTACATGTGAGCTACCCGGTGTGCAGTTCACCGATCAGACGCCCGCCAGCGCCACCATCCTCGTGACGTCAGGCGACTTTTCGAAGTCGTTCGTCGTGACCGACCTGGACTACGAAGACCATCGACCCAATGGGCCAGGCTGCCCGCCAGTGTGCCGGACGGCAGTCGTGACCTTCAGCGCGTAGCGCGTAGCGCACAGCGCACAGCGAACAGCATCACCATGTCTTAGCGTAGTAGCTTTAACAACTACGCTGCATTTCTTGACATCCGCCGGGCGCTCCATACGTTGCTGGCGTCCAGCATGCCCGGCCCGCGCTCGGCCGGACCCCTTCAAGGAGGCTCGGTGGGTACCGAACTCGGCGGTTCGCAGATCTCGTCGCTCATGGAGACCCTGCCTGGCATCGCCCACGTGCTCCGCAATCCGGTGGCCGACGCCATCGTCCACCTCTCCCGCGCAGCTGCGCGCCTTGACGAGTTCCGGGTGGCCGACGCCGAGGAACTGCTGCAGTACGCGGTGCGCCGGAGCCTGCTGAACGAGAGCGAGGCGGAGCGGGTGCTGGAAGAAGTCCGGGCCGCCAACCAGAAGCGACTGGACCGGAACGCCGCCCACAAGGCCCACGCCAAGGCCGCCCCGCCCAGGGCCAAGAAGAAAGCGGCGCCGGCAAAGAAGGTTGCCAAGGCGCCGAAGAAGGCAGTGAAGAAGGGACAGCCGGTGAAGAAGAGCGCGAAGCGGTGAGCCCGTAGGGGCCCGGCTTGCCGGGCCCGGCAAGCCGGGCCCCTACGTCACGTCTGAAAATCCCTGATCGCCTCACCCAACCGCTGGGCGCCCTGCAGCAGCTCGCCGGCGGCCGAGGCCATTTCCTCCGTACTCGCGCTCTGCTCTTCCGCCGCGGCGGTGACTTCCTCGCTCGCCGCAGCGTGATCGTTGGCGCTCTGGGCCACCTGCGCGGTTCGCAGGCCCAGCTCGTCGGCAATCTCGCGGTTCTGCTGCGTGTCTCGTGACACCGCGCTCGCCGCCTCGTGGACCTCTTCCACCGCCTTGGCAATCTCATCCAGCGCATTGGCGGCGGCATGGGCTGTTCCTTCCACGCCCGCCACCTTGGCTGACCCGATTTCCATCGTACCCGATACGTCGCGAATCTGGCGCCGAATGAATTCCACCGTCTTGGTGACTTCCTCCGCCGCACTGGCGCTGGAGTCAGCCAGCCGCCGCACTTCTTCCGCCACCACCGCAAAGCCTCGTCCGTGCTCGCCGGCCCGGGCCGCCTCGATGGCTGCGTTCAGCGCGAGCAGGTTGGTCTGCGACGAGATCTGCTTGATGAGGTCGATGAACTCGGTGATGGCCTCGCTCTGCCGGGCCAGCTCCTGCACCTGCCGAGCCGAGGTCTGGACCACCTCGCGCACATCGAGCAGGGTGCGGCCGGCGTTCTCCACGTCGCTCCGGTGCTCGGCGGCGAGCGTGCGGATGCGATCGCCCAGGTGAACCACGCGCGTGGCCGCCTGCGCATTGCTCGCGGACGCCGCACGCAACGCTTCCAGCAGCGTGCCCGCCTGCTCCATGCCGCTCCGCTGCTGTTCGGCGCTGGTGGCCACCCGCACCATGGCCGTGGAGATCTCGCCGCTCGACGCAGCGAGTTCCTCGCTCATGGCGCTGAAGTCGGTGGCGCTTGCGGTAATGGTGTTGGCTTCGCGGGTGACCGATCCCACCACCTCCCGCAGCTTCGCGCCCATGTCATCCATGGCGCGCCCCAGCCGCTCGAGCTCGGTGGGCATGGCACCCAGGGCCAGCGGTCGGAGATCGCCGCCACCAAACCGGTCCGCCGCGCCGATGAGGCGGCGCAGGGGATTGTCCACGGCGCGGATGGTGGCGCTCGAAGCCCCGATGCCGATCAGCAGTACGGCAATGAACAGCAACCACAGCGCATTGCGGCGCCGGCCGGCCTGATCGCGGAGGTCCTCGGCCTGCGCCCGGGCCCGCTCGCCCTGCGCCATCGACAGCCTGGTCACGTCGGCCAGGAGCTCGCTGCTTGGCTGTTCCGCGAGCGCGGCGGCGGCACGCGCCTCGTCAAGCTTCCCAACGTCCGCCAGCGCGTGCGCCCGCGAGTAGGCCACCTCGGCTTCCGCCTGCGAGGTCGCCATCCGGTTGAGCGTCAGCTGGTCTTCAGTCGTGAGACCTGGCAGTTCGCGGAACTGCCGCTGGAAATCGTAGGCGGAATCGCCGTTGGCGATGAATTCTTCGATGTGCACCGGGTCAGGCCGGGCCAGGTACTGCTCCGCGGCGCGCACCTCGGCGGTGGCGGTACCCACCAGGCCGGTGGAAAGCCGGCTCCCGCGCACAATCGCCCCGAGTTGCTGGTCAGCGGCGCGGCCGAGGGAGACAATGGCGTTCACGCCGATGACGGCGATGAGGAGGACCAGCAGGATGAGCAACGCCATGGTTGCGGCGATGCGGCTGCGGAGGCTCTGCAGCATGATCACTGGCCTCCTGCGAGCCGAAGGGCGCCGTTGCGGACCACGGCGACATAGACCTCGCGTGTCGGCACGTCGCCCAGCGAATCGAACGCGATGCGGCCGGTGACGCCGTCGTACGGATGCTGCAGGTTGACGTCGAGCAGGCCGTCACGAACCTGGGCCCTGCTGGTGCCATGCTGGCGGAGCACCTGCGCCAGGATGTGCAGCGCGTCATAGGACGCCGCTGCCGGCTGGTTGGGCAGCGGCTCACCGGGATAGCGCGACTTGTATGCGGCAACGAAGCGCTGGTTGGCCGCGGTCTCCAGCTGCGGCAGGTAGGCCAGCGTCTCATAGACACCCTCGGCCAGGGCGCCCGACTGCTCGATGCCTTCCAGCCCGTCGGCGCCGAGCAGCGGCACGTTGATGCCGCGCGCATGCGCCTGGCGCAGGATCGCCTCGGCCTCGCTCCGGTTGCCGGCGTCCACGATGAACTGGCTGCCGCCGTCGCGCACCATCCGGTCGAGGTAGACACCGACATCGGGCTCGGTGCCGAGGTACGGCGCCTGGGCCATGACCTCGCCGCCGCGCCGGGTGAACTCGGCGGCAAAGCGCTGGCGCACGCCGCGCCCATAGGGATCGTTCAGGTAAAGCACCGTGCCGCGCGAGAGGCCGAGCCGCTCGCGGATCCAGCGCGCCAGCGCCTCGCCATGCTCGTTGTCACTGGGGCAGACGCGAAAGATCCATGGTCCCGCCTGTGACACTTCCGGCGCGGACGAGGAGGGTGAGATCGCGACGACCGGATTGGTGCCGCCGTTGTAGACCGGTGCCGCGGCGAGCGTCGTGCCCGAGAACAGGTGGCCGATCACCGCCACGGCCTTGCTCTGGTAGAGCTCGGCGGCCGCCACCACCGCGGAGTCGGCGTTGCCGTAATCGTTGCGCTCGAGCAGCTCAAGCGGCCGGCCATTGACGCCGCCGGCCGCGTTGATTTCCTCGATGGCCAGCTCGGCACCGAGCTTCATGGGCCGACCCACGGGATCGTCGAAGGCGCCGGCGAGGCCAACTGTAATGGGCTTGGAGCTGCTGCAGGCCACGAGCGCACACAGCATGGTGGCCGGCATGAGACGGCGAAACTGGGGCACTCAATCTCTCCGCAAGCGGGCGAACCGTGCCGCCCCGCCGTGGATGGGATGGGGGGAAACTGTCCACTAGGTTAGGGAATGAGGCGGCAA